>NZ_CP132937.1 GCF_040358255.1 Tunturibacter gelidoferens | reverse complement strand
CGACCGAGTCCACTAGACCGCCCGCTTGAAAGTAAGTGGCCACGTCGGGAAAGTCGGCGGTAAGTTTTTCTCGTACCTTCTGCATGTAGGCATAGCTCCCGGTCTTGTGGTCTTCTTTCAGGCTGACTTGAATGAACGCGGTGTGCATTCCCGAGTTGGAGGTATAGATCGCTGAGAGGTCAGGTGTAATGCCGATGTTGGAGACGATCATGTTGAGATCTTCAGGCGAGACCACAGTTCGAATGTCCTGCTCCATCTTGGCAATGTAGTCATCTGTTACCTCGATGCGAGTTCCGGCGGGGACCTTCACATTCACCACGAACTGGCCAGGATCGGTACGAGGGAAGAACGCTTTTCCTAGAAATGGATAGAGTGCGAAACTGCAAATGACAAAAAGACTGAATACCAGCACGACGAGGACGGGACGATCCAGACAGATCGCGATCGCCTTTTCGTATCTTGTTTGAAGTTTGTGAAAGCCCAGATTGAAGTTATCGATGACAACCCGAAAGACCTGAATCTTTCGCTTTGTGTGGATCGAGCACTCAAGGCCTTCTTCCACTGTTGAAGATCCATGCTGCATATGGGCCGGATCGACCGTAATGAACTTAGCGCAAAACAGTGGGACCACCGTCATAGCCACCAGATAGGAAGCGAACAGGGCGAGAACGACAGCAAGCGCCAGAGCGGTGAAAAGATATTTGCTTACGCCGAAGAGAAGAACGACTGGGAAGAAGACGATGCAAGTGCTGAAGGTAGCGGCCAAAACAGCAAGCTGGACCTCTTTGCCACCCTTGACTGCTGCTTCAGTTGGCGATTCGCCCATCTCCATATGCCGGAAGATGTTTTCAAGAACCACAACGGAGTTGTCGATCAAGCGGGATAGCGCCAAGGCAAGGCCGCCCAAAACCATTGTGTTAATCGAGCTGCCTCCAAGGTTGAGACCAAGGAAAGTTGCAAGACATGACACGGGAATCGAGATCAACACAGCAATGGTGGCCCGTAAGTTGCCCAGAAACAAAAAAATCATCAGTGCGGTTAGACAGAGCCCGATGGTTCCTTCATTGATCACATTCTTCACCGCGATTTTGACGAAGACAGATTGATCAAAAACGACATCCGTTTTGAGCACAGTGGGAATGTCGAGGAGGTTGGAAACAGCCTTTTTGACACCATTTACGATTGTGATCGTGTTGGAGTTGCCGCCCTGCTTGAGTACAGGGATATAGACGGAGTGCTGCCCGTCGACGCGGACGATGTTGGTCTGGAGTTGCCCCCCGTCTTTCGCCTCACCAATATCCGCGATCTTCACGGAAGCATTTCCGACAGTCTTCAAAGGAAGATCGTTGATCCGGTCGACCACAGGGATCTGGCTGTTTGCATAGATGTTGTAATCTTTCATCCCGATGCGAACATCGCCCGCTGGAAGTATGAGGTTCGACGTATTGAGAGAATCCACCACATCCATAACGCTCATTTGGTGAGCTTCAAGTTTTACCGGATCGACGTAGACCATGATCTGCCGGTAGCGTCCGCCATAGGGTTGCGGAACGGATGCACCGGGAACGTTCGCAACCTGGTTGCGGACCGTGAATTGCGCGAGGTCCTTCAGCTGTGTCTCGTTCAGACCCTCTCCCTTCAGCGTAATGAGGCAAACAGGAAGGTTGGCCGCGTCAAATTTCAGAACAACTGGAGGCAGCGTGCCAGGCGGTAACCGACGGAGATTCGCCATTGCAAGATTCGAGATGTTACTGACTGCAGCATTACCGTCTGTGCCGGGTTGGAAGTAGATCTTGATGAGACTGACACCGGGCAAAGAACGGGATTCAATATGGTCGATCCCGCTGCCAAGCGTAAAGAACCGTTCATAGCTATTCGTAATATCCGATTCAATCTGTTGCGGCGGCATTCCGGCGTAGAAGGTCGCTACTACTACCACCGGAATGTTGACCTCGGGAAAGAGGTCAACCGGCATATTCGAGACTGTGGTTACACCGACAACCACCACGAAGAGACACATCATGAGAATGAAGAACGGGTATTTAATAGCAAAGGAAGACATTAAGCCTCCCCTGCTACAGTGGTTTGCTCTTCCTTGCGATGAATCAGCAGATACGCTGCCGGTACCAGGAAGATCGTGACGATGACCGAGATTGTCAGGCCGCCCAAGATGGCTCGGGCAAGGGGAGCATATTGCTCACTGCCCGGTTCCAATGCCAATGCCATCGGAATGAGACCAAGAATCGTCGCCAAACTCGTCATCAAAATTGGCCGAAGACGCGCTTTGCAGGATTCAATGAGTGCCGTCTTGAGATCCCGACCCTCCTTGCGCAGCGTACCGGTGAACTCGACAATCAGAATACTGTTCGAAACGGCAATGCCCGCCGTCATCACAAGCCCCATCAATGACATTACGTTCAAGGTTGAGCCCGTAACGAAAAGGAAGACCAACGCACCCGAAAGTCCAGGTGGAACGGCGAGCAGGATGATAAACGGATCGGAGAATGAAGCAAACTGCGCCATCAAAATCAAATAGACAAGAACTACTGCCAGGACCAATCCAATGCCGAAGCTGGAGAAGGATTGCTGCATATCGCGTACGGTGCCGCGAACCTTCACCGTCACACCATTCGGAAGTTGCATCTGACTGACAACTGATTCGACTTGCTTGTTCACCTCGCTCAGATCTTCCGACTTCGGCATGACGTAGATGTCGAATACGGGACGTAGCTGATAGTGGTCCACCTCTGTCGGCGTATTAATTTCTGTAATGTCAGCCACAGATTGCAGAGGTGTTGTATTGAGGCCATTGGGCGATCGCAGCGGGATCTGCCGAAAGTCGGTCAGCGTCTTGATCTGTGTCTCCGGGTATTGAACCGTCAACATATAGCTATTGCCCGTCTTAGGATCGACCCAAAAGCTCGGGGCAATCATGCCGTCTGACGTCAGCGCTGTAATGACATTGTCGACAATATCTTTGGGGGTTATCCCGAGAAGGCTTGCACGTTCTCGATTGATATTCAGCTCCAGGCCTGGATAGTCGAGGTCTTGGGGAATAAGAACGTCGTTAACCGTATTGAATCTTCTTATCTTGGCCGCTGTCGCCCTGGCGATATCATCGGCTTGTTGCAGGTTCGTACCACCTATCTGAATATCTATGGGAGCAGGTTTCCCCTGATTGACAACCGAATCGACCAGGCCTCCGGCCTGGAGGTAAGTGGCGACATCTGGAAAATCTTCCCTGAGCTTCTCGCGGACCTTCTGCATGTAAAGGTAGCTTCCGGTCTTGTGCTCCTCCTTAAGGCTGACTTGGATAAAGGCGGTGTGCATTCCAGAGTTGGAGGTGTAGATTGCGGAAAGGTCTGGAGTGATCCCGATGTTCGAGACAATCATGTTGAGGTCTTCCGGCGAAACAACTTTTCGGATATCCTGCTCCATCTTTGAGATATAGTCGTCCGTTACCTCAATCCTCGTACCCGCAGGCACCTTAACATTCACCACGAACTGACCAGGATCGGTCCTTGGAAAGAATGCTTTGCCAATCAACGGATACACCGCAAAACTCAGGAGAACGACAACACTGATCGCGCTTACGACCACGCCGGCGCGCTCTAGTGCCTCACCGACCTTCTTTACGTACCATGTTTCGAGTCTGCGGAATGCAAGATTGAACTTGTCCACTACGACACGAAACACACGTATTCTTTTCCTGGCGCCCGTTATCGTTTCTGGACTGTGCTCTGCCCCAACGGAATGTGGTTCGGTGCCGGGATTGATTGTGATGAATAATGAGCAGAACAGTGGCACTACGGTCATCGCAACGACGTAGGAAGCGAAGAGTGCGATCACCACAGCCAAAGCCAGTGCCGTGAACAGATATTTGCTCACGCCATAGAGCATGAGAACGGGAAAGAACACGATACTTGTACTGACAGTTGCGGCCAGTACCGCAAGTTGAACTTCCTTGCCGCCGAGTTCGGCTGCAACTGCAGGCGACTCTCCCATCTCCATGTGACGGAAGATGTTTTCAAGAACAACGACCGAATTGTCGATAAGTCGCGACAATGCAAGCGCCAGGCCGCCAAGCACCATCGTATTGATGGAACTTCCTCCGAGGTTCAGCCCAAGGAAGGTGGCTAGAACGGAGATCGGAATCGAAATCAGAACAGCAATTGTTGCCCTGACATTTCCAAGAAAAAGCAAAATCATTAACGCCGTCAGGCACAGGCCGATGGTGCCTTCGTTAATCACATTCTTGACGGCAATCTTGACAAAAGCTGATTGATCGAACACTACATTGGTCTTTAGAACCGACGGAATATCGAGAAGGTTCGCAACCGCTTTTTTGACACCGTTGACGATAGTGATGGTGTTGGAATTGCCGCCTTGTTTCAGGACGGGAATGTAAACAGAATGCTGGCCATCGACGCGAACGATATTGGTTTGGAGCTGACCTCCATCCACAGCATGGCCGATATCGGCCACCATCACCGAGGCGTTGCCGACAGTCTTCAAGGGAAGATCGTTAATCTGACTTACAATCGGAACCTGACTGTTCGCGTAAATGTTGTAGTCCTTCATGCCAATGCGAACATCACCCGCTGGCAGAATGAGGTTGGACTTGTTGAGAGAGTCCACCACATCCATAACGCTCATCTGGTGCGCTTCCAGCTTCACCGGATCGACGTAAACCATGATTTGCCGGTAACGCCCGCCATAAGGTTGAGGAACCGACGCTCCAGGAACGTTCGCAACCTGATTTCGAACGGTGAATTGTGCAAGGTCTTTTAGTTCAGTCTCATTCAGTCCCTGTCCCTTCAGCGTAATCAGGCATACGGGGAGGTTGGCGGCGTCGAACTTAAGAACGACTGGAGGGAGTGTGCCAGGCGGTAGCCGGCGGAGATTTGCCATCGCAAGATTCGAGATATTGCTGACTGCGGCGTTGCCATCGGTGCCAGGCTGGAAGTAGATCTTGATCAAGCTAACCCCGGGCAATGAACGGGACTCGATATGGTCGATTCCGCTGCCAAGAGTGAAGAAGCGTTCATAGCTGTTGGTGATGTCCGATTCAATCTGCTGGGGCGGCATCCCGGCATAGAACGTCGCGACAACCACTACCGGGATATTGACATCAGGAAAGAGGTCGACGGACATGCTCGTAACCGTAGTGACGCCAACCACGATCACGAAGAGGCACATCATGAGAATGAAAAACGGATACTTAAGCGCGAAGGAAGACATTACTGATCTCCCGCCTGCTTGGGCATCCCAATGGTGCTTAGTTTAGGACGGACGACCTGACCGACCTCATAGTTCTGCTGTCCTGATACGATAACGGTCTGATGTTCGGAGAGCCCTTGCGTAATCTCGACCCGGTCGGACCCCTGAATCCCAAGCGTAATCCGGACCTTCTGAACCTTATTGCCGGTGTCGACAATAAGAACGTACGCTTGACTGTCTTCTTTGAGTACCGCCCCGGCAGGGACGGTGAGCACGTTCTTCTGAGCTTGCAGGACGATCGTCGTCTCCGCTGTCATTCCTGTGCTCAACGCGAGATCCGGGTTCGGGACATCGACCTCCGCGAGCATCGTTCGGGTGGAGGTCGTCAGCTCCCGGGTAAAACGAATGATCTTTCCTGAAATGGTCTTCCCCGTGGCTTGGAGCTTGATCCGTACATCTCCACCGATCTTGATGAATGGCACATCTTCCTCAGGTACAGGCATGCGTAGACGGAGCAAGTCACTTTGTGCGAGCTTGACGACAGGCATCGACTGCGTGTTCGATGCCGTTCCAGCTTGAATCAACGAGCCAACGTCCGCGTAACGCATCGTCACGACACCCGTAAAGGGTGCGGTCACGATCGAGTAATCTTCTAACGACTGGACGCGCTGGTTATCTGCCTTCGATATACCCAGTTGCTCCTTCGTCGCTTCGAGGGCAGACTTGGCCACATTGATCTTTGCTTCGGCATCCTGATCTTTAGCGCGAGAATCGTCCAGTTCCTGCTCTGCAATTAAACCTGGACGGCGCTTGGACGCCTCGGACAAACGCGTATACGCCGCATGGAGTGCCGCGTAGTTTGACTGGGCGAGGGTGACCTCGTTTTGCGCTCGAGCGATCTCAGACTGGCTATGCCGTATTTGTGCCTGCGAAGCGGCAACCTGCGCATTGAGCTCCGGCACTTCGAGCGTCGCGATGACCTGCCCGCTCTTAACGCGGTCACCAATGTCCACATTAATACGACGAATGTAGCCGGATACTTTAGCGTGCAGTTCGACTTCCTGATAGGGCTGGAACTCACCCGCAACGGTTAACGTACTCGCTAGGTCACCCTTTGTCACGGGAGCAACTGAGGCTGTTGCGGGCGGGGATTCTGGCTGTTTTTCCCTGCAACCACTGAAGACAAGGCACGGAAGCGCTATGAGCAGCGCACCCTTAAAAACGACCGACGGGGATCGCATAGACATGATCAAGAAACCTATCTCGGTACCGGTAAATGGATGGCAGCAGTAGGGCCTTCCAAGGACGTGCAACCCCGCATAGGCTGAGGGCTGACTAACGATCTACTTGGAGGAACTAACTAATGAGAAGGGAAGGGAGTAAAGCAGGAGGGGGGCGGAACGAGAAATAAATCGAATTGGACCACCGTTGCTGATAAGAGCCGTGGTCAGTGGTTTCGGTCAACATCCGAAGCGACACGGTGAAGCACGCACCGAGTACGACGGCGGCGATCAAAAACGTAGGGTATGCGATCGACGGTGGCTGTAGGAGGGGAGGACGCACCGGATCTAAGTAGCCGGACGAAACAGGTCGCTCCTTTTGCGAAAGAAGCTTTGCATGGGACATATGAGTCGAAACGGTTCCCGGCGGGTCATAGAGGGAAATCTTGTACTTTATGCCCCATCCAAACACGGCGAGCGCTAGGAAGACGATCCCCATTACAACCCGGGTTGAGGTGCGGCATTTCTTTATGTTTACCTGCATGGACAACCCACATAATGCCAGCCTGTACCTTGAGATGCAGATACGAGCTCGATAGAAGTATCTGTCAAATTCTTATATTTTGCAAAAGTAAATCTTCTTATCGTAGATAAGTAAAAGCGCTAGTGGCCATTAACATACAACTAAACATCGCTCCCTCATCGGCTGCGAGCTTCGTCTTGTTCGTCAGCTCACAAGGCGCATAATTACCACGTCTCGCTTTCTGGATGCGGTAAACAGAACGCGTTCAGTTGACTGTAAGGATGCAATCCTCGCAGGGAAGCTAGATCAAAGCGCGACCTGCGGGCGAGGATTGAGGAAACGATATGAGAATAGTTCGAGTTTCGATAATAGGAGCGGTTTTGGTGACGGCTGGCTCTGTGAGATTGAACGGAGGACAGATGCTTCCTGCTCCTTCACCTCCGTGGTCATCCCGAATGCCCAGTTCCTCGCAGAAACCTGACGAACCGCAGCGGACAGAGCAGCAGCAAAAGTTGCGAATCATTGCCCGCCAGAAACGGCTGGTGACGGATGCAAATAAATTGCTGTTACTTGCCACCGACCTGAAAGCGCAGGTCGATAAACCGAGTACAGATACTTTGTCAGTGGATATGATCAAGAGAGCCGATGAGATTGAGAGGCTGGCCCGCGGTGTAAAAAATCAGATGAAAAGATAAGGGTGAGCCGAGGATCGACCAGCTACTGACTTAAAACGCAGACGCAATGACCATGCACTTTGTAGATCCGCGAGTGGGAAACGAACCGAGGCCAAGGTAGTTTGCGGGTAGAATCCTGTGTGAGCCAGCAAGTGGATGTGCCTACACGAGACCCTTCGAGAATCACAGGAACTTACCTACGGTCGAAGTCGAGTCACAGGCGCTGGCTGTTTCTGTGGCTGAGGTATCAACTTAGGCTATGGGGTGGGTGTTGCAGGCGCACTGTCGATCGTTTTGCGATCCAGTTCCACCGTGCCGGTGCGTCTATTGTCAGAGGTCTGAATCACAACGCGTAGGCTTTGCGTTTTGCGTGGAATCCGTATAGTCATCTCCCGGCGCGCCCCCGTTCTGGCCAACTGAGTTGCATCCTGGCTATCAGCGAAGACCGTGAGACTCTCCAGCCTTGAGGCGAGAAAACTCCTGTCCCCGCTTAAACTAGCTGCCGCCAACAACAGATCTACACTGCTCTTTCCATCCTCGACCGATTGCCAGTCAAGGTTTCGCGGGCTCAAGAGTACGGTAAAATCCGCTGTGCCTGTGTCAGGATGGCGCACGAGATTTTCAATTGTGACTCCCAGTGATCCGAAAGGTATGGTCGACCGCGCAGCCTCGGAAAGGTTGACCATCGTATGCTGACGAGGACCGACGGCCGCATTTTTGTCCGGCGAAAAGTATCCTGCCTTAGTCACGACGCGCAGATCAGGATTGCGCAACGTCACGCGAATCCTGCGGAATTTGCCATCGGCATCCCCTTCCGGCGGCTGATAGGTTAGTGTGTAATACTTCGATCCCAGCTCCTCCGACTCTCTGATTTCGGTGTTGATGTCGTTGCGGTTGTAGAAAAGTTTGCCACCTGTTTCATTGACGAACACGCCAAAGTTAATGTCTCCAGAGAAGGGGTCATTGTCACCGATGTTTGTGCCAGCTCCGAACTCGCTCGTCGTCAAAGTAGGGCCGTCGACTGGCAGTCCCGGATAGATGACGAAC
Organism: Tunturibacter gelidoferens; assembly: GCF_040358255.1. Classification (NCBI taxonomy): domain Bacteria; kingdom Pseudomonadati; phylum Acidobacteriota; class Terriglobia; order Terriglobales; family Acidobacteriaceae; genus Tunturiibacter; species Tunturiibacter gelidiferens. The sequence continues at coordinate 119,881 of NZ_CP132937.1, read as the reverse complement.
AGGCTTACGCGCGAATCGACCAGCATATTGGTTGTGTCGTGAACATACCCGTTCAGTGCGTCAGCAGCTGGAGTCGGCAGACTTACCGTATAAATGCTCGGGCCGCCATGCCCGACCCAGACGATGTTCTTCCTCCTGGGTACCCCCTTGTTTTGCAGAGCAATTTGTTGCAACGCGTCGATGGATTGGACAAATCGTTCGTCGATGAAACTGCCACTCATCTCCTTGTAAGGCAGCGCAGGTGGCACATGTTCCAGTGCGTAGAGCAGGTCTGCCTTGCTTCGCGTGTAGCCCTGCACCATCTCGAGCGATTTATTACCCAACACCATGAGCTCGGCCGGCGAATTCAACTGCGCCGGCTGCGCCGCTAGATATTTCCGCGCCATATAGCGGATGTACGCGAAGTTCTCGAACTTTGAATTGAGAAGATCGAGAATGAAGATCGTCACGGGCGCTTTCAACGGAGGATTATCGTCTGTCGCGTTCGCGTCGACTACATGGGTCTCTGGCGCCTCGAAGGAGAAAATCCGCTGCGGCTTCTTGTTATCGGTGATGGCGAAGTCATCTTTGGTCAGCCCCTTCACCATCGGGCGCCCCTTTTTGTCCAGCACCGTGACATCCAGAAAGACAAGGCGGGACGTCACCCGAATCGTTGGCGTATTCGCAGATGTTTGTTGCGCCCGCACTGTCGAGGCCCTGATGCTGAACAGACTCAGCACAATGATTCCGCACAACAGAGCCCGAAGTAACCGCATGAGAAATCCTCGCTTTGAGAATACGCTTATTCCTTTTGGGTGTGGTTTATCCTTTCTTCCCATTTTGTGAAAGCACAGTTCTCGTCCAATCGTTCACTCAGAAGCGAACGCCTAAAGTGACGGGTATGTACGTTGTCCTCGCGCTGTTTTGTGGGAAGACGTTAAAGTAGGTGCTCGTTGCACTACCCAGCGAGTAGGGGCGGGGCTGGTTGTCTACGAAAACATACCGGGCTTCCACGTAGAAGCGCGCCGAAGCGAAGCGCGATGGTTTGTACGTAAAACCAACACCGGCGTTCACACCGAATGCGTTGCTTGTGTATTTGTCGATGCTCTGGTTGGCTTGAACCTGATAGCACCCGTAGTACGGGTCGCAGTAGGTGCCCACGCCGGGAATCGTGAAGTTGGCAGTCTTGTGATAAAAACCAAAGCCCCCAACGACATAAGGTCCTGTCGTATCAGACTGCGCGAAGTTATAGATCGGATTTAGGGTCAATGACCAAACATGGCTGCTTCCCCCCAACTGTGAGAGCGGGTTTCCGTTCTGATCTACAGCCCCGATGCTGTTATACGTATTTAGCAGATTGTTGAGCGTATTGCTCTGGATGCCGAAATTGGCCCAATCAATCTGGGCTATCACACCAAAGTTCTTGTTGAGGTTGCGCCCCACGCCACCCTGAATGTTGTAGCTGGTCGTCAGATCGTTGTGCGTCCCCCCAGTGGGGAGTGTGAAGCCTCCCCCGATAAGAAATGTGTACTTGTTCGAGCCATCGGCGTTGTGTTGACTGTCGGTGTAACGTGGGCGGCCATAACTCCTCCTCGGAGGAGGCTGCAGGTTGTTAGGGAGAGTCACGCGCTCGTCCAGCATCTCACTGGACGTATCGGGGCTGGAACTAGAACTGGAGGAATCGGAATCCAGCATATCAATTGGCAATTTCAGCTCTGCTTGGATGTTCAACGTCGGATACTGCTTGGACGCCACAACGACGGTCGCAGATTGCTGCGCATGCAGTCCTATAGCAGAAACGACGGCGATGACAGTGATGGTCGCCGCGCGTGTGGTTTTGCGTAGGATTGGTCGAATCGTGGGCTTCTCGGACAGGTCCCCGTAGGGTCGGAAGATGTTGTTATCACATTGCCATGATTGTGAATGCCCGTATACCGATGACACGATATCGTTTGTACGGGCCAATCTGTTTAGGCTCCAAATGCCACATGAGGCGGATATACGTACCACATTCCTTATAAAATTCATGAGAATCCTCCTAAGATTCGTGTGTGAACGAACACGATCTCAGCTCCGGGTGGTCTTTAGATACTCCAAGGCCAGTTTGCTGATTAGCGCGTTTAAGCGGCGCAGAGTAGAGAAGCTAGAGGATGGATGGAGGGGGTCGAATGATGAGGGGGGATGAATATTGGAGATTCGAGTAACGGCCTGGATCCCCGACTTTATGATTTCTGAGATCAGCCAGCATGGGCGGAACGAAAGTAAAGGCGATGATCGACAGTAATGCTAAGGAGCGAGGTAAATGCTTAGGAACTCTGTGGTCCACCGTACCGATTTTGTCGCTTGTCTGTTTTCCCTGTATCAACTTGGCTACTGAAGCTGAACGGGATGGTGAAGGCGGCTTGTAGAGGGAAAGCTTCGCGTGAAGTCCCCACAGAAATATAGCTGAGCAGAGAAGAATGAGCGCGAGTCTGAGTCTTGTTCGAACCGGTCGTATTGCCAGCGACGGTAACATCGACCCACCTCGTACACATTCAGCGCTTCTTGCTTGGCGAAATGTGAGCGCCGCCAGTGTAGTCCCTTTTCAATTGGTGCTAAATGACAAGACCCAAAATTGTGACAGTTCTTGTGCACTTCCGCACAATTAAGCAAATCAGTGCCAAGCGAACCTGTCGCCCCGTAGGGTAGGAATGCGGAGTCTGCTCTCGGTTCCTTGGGGGAAGGGATGCAATAAAAGCTTCAAAAGGTTTTCCGCTCGACTAGAGATAGTTAGAGTAATGCATAGGCGTCGAAAGACTGATCGCTTGGTCTTTTCTCGCCCCAAATCTCCTATCGAAGATTAGAGTGAAGACTATTTCGCCGACATGCTATCCCTTGTTGGTCATCAATTTGTTTTTCGGTCAACCTCACCAATCGACACTATACTTGTTCGCTTGGTGAGGCGAGTGACAGCAATGCGTTCGCTGCCAACGTGGAATAACGAAAATACGCAGAAGGTAGCGCTCGTCCCTGTCCCGATGTCGCGCTGATGTGATGAACTGACTGCCCTGCGCGAATGCCGCAGACTGCATGAAAGATGAGTGAGTTCTCTGACTGTCGCATGGGACGAGATGGTGGTTACGCTGTGGAAAGTCTGGGTCCCGATGAGAAATCGAGCAGTAGGTCTTGCATTCCTGATCGGCTTGCTGGTTCTCTCGGGCTGTGGGTCCGGGGTGTATTACACAATAACTCCGACTGATCCAACTGCACCCCCACCGGTTGCGACACAAAGCGGTTCTGTGAGCGTAGCTCCGCAGTATGCTGCGGTAGGCCCCAGTGGAAGCAGCCAGTTCAAGGCTACGGTTTCCGGGAGCGGAGGCGTGCAGTGGCTGGTGAACGGTGTTGCTGGGGGTAATGCGACTGTTGGTACGGTGGATGCAAACGGAAATTTTACAGCGCCGGTGGCGCTGGTTCAACCCGTGAATGTTGTTGTGACCGCTGAACTGGCGAATTCGGCTCAAAGCAATTACGCAACTGCGGTTGTCTCTCTGGTGGCAAGCGGTGTGGTGAGCGCTACGGGAAACCCGCAAGTTGCAAGTTATTCGATAACCCTGCCCGCCCCCGGTAGTGTTTATGTCGAGTTCGGAGATAGCGCGGCGTACGGGTTTCCGACGTCGGTGCAAACGACGCCATCCCATTACGGAGGACAATTAACTGTGTTGGTGGCAGGGTTGCGGGGTAATACGGCTTATCACATGCGGGCGCAGGTAGTCCTGAACGACGGAGCTGCTCTTACGGATACCGACCATACGTTCACCACTGGGCTACCGCCTGAGACTGCAGTTGTGGAGATGACCACTACAGCGGGCGACACACCGCAGCCGGGTATCGAGACGTTCGATACGCTGAGGCCGCATGAGGCTGTCCAGGCGTTTGCAACCGACCTGAGCGGGAATGTGATCTGGACTTATAGCTACGCCGGGTCAATCGAGGATGCCGTGCAGCCGATCAAGATGCTGCCGAATGGTCATTTTCTGATTCAGATCTCTTACGCGTCTTCGATCCCTGTACAGAAGGGTGGAATTGTTATTCCGGGAACGCTGGATGAGGTAAGGGAAGTGGACCTGGCGGGAAGTACGATCCGGTCAGTGACGGCAGCGCAGTTGGCGAAGGAACTTCCCGCGCAGGGGGCCGGAATACAGTTGGGGAGTCTGCATCACGATGTGCTCCCGCTGCCGAATGGCCATATACTGCTATTGTTTTCAGTGAGCAAAGCCTTCAACGATCTGCCGGGATATCCAGGGACGACGAATGTGCTTGGGGATGAACTAGTCGACGTGGATCAGAACTTCAGTCCGGATTGGGTATGGAACTCGTTCGACCATCTGGATGTGAATCGGCACCCGTATCTGTTTCCAGACTGGACACATTCGAACGCACTGCTGTATTCCGCGGATGATCATAACGTGTTGCTATCGGTGCGGCATCAGAACTGGATAATCAAGATCGACTTTGAAGATGGTACCGGATCGGGGAACATACTTTGGAGACTTGGCGAGGGTGGAGACTTCCGCCTTGAGGGAGGAACGGACCCGACGGACTGGTTCTATGCGCAACACGGGCCGAGTTTCTTTAGCACCAATACGACGGGCGTGTTTGAGCTGGGAGCGATGGACAATGGCGATGACCGCCAGTTTCCGGCCGGAGTCATGTGCGGGGTTGGCGGAGTCGCCCCCTGTCTGTATTCGACGGCGTCGGTACTGCAGGTGAATGAGTCTGGTATGTCGGCAAGCTTGTTGAAACGCTATGTTCCGCCGGGTTCGATATATAGCTTCTTCGGCGGTAACGTCAATCCACTGGCCGACGGCGATTTGGAGGTGAATTTCTGCGGGGCTACCACAGGCACGTTAGTTCAGGAGTTGCGAGAGGAGGATGGAATCGAAGAGGTCGTGTGGCAGGCCGTGACGAAGGGAACCAACCAGTATCGTGCGGATCGGCTGCCCAGCTTGTATCCAGGAGTTCAGTGGTAACCGTTTCAACCGGGAGCGGATGCCGACTGATGGACAGGATTGTCAGCGCAAGGGTACGGGTCTAACATATGCCGCGTATTGACCCCGCCACTTCCAGTTCTATCGCGTTGGCAACCAGGTCGCCGGTTCAGAGTGCCGATCAGGGCCAGAAATCTTATTGAAGATCAACAACGGCATCTTGCAAGCAACGTACTGTCTCTTGGGTATTATCAATTCATTTTCAATTACTTGGCCAATTTTTGCCCTATCCTTGTACGTCGCTACTAAAGGTAATTCGTCGCTTTAAGACCTCGATGTCAAGATGGAGAGTCAGAAATGCTCAAAGGATCATGGGTCAGCCTGGCGATGTTTCTAACACTGGGATCTTATGGGCAGACAATTGCACCTATCAATAGCGGAACAGTCTGGGTTCCCGCACTTGTCGAATTAAAGTCGGGAAAGATCGCGTACGATCTCTCCGTGGATGATTTTTCCATCAAAGACAACGGCATTGAGCAGCAAATCGTCTTGCAGTCTGATATGGGTGCTCAACCAATTTCTCTTCTCTTTGTGATTCAGACTGGTCACAACTCGGCCACCCAATTAGGAAAAATTTCACGCCTCCCCGATTTGCTGGATAGCATTCTGACCAGCCCGCAGGACCAGATTGCAATCGTAACCTTCGACAGCAGCCCGCATTTTCTCCAAGCCTTCACCGCGAACTCAGACACAGTTTCCAGTTCTTTCGCATCGATTTTGCCAGGAAACTCGGCCGCTGCGTTATTCGATGCCATGCACATGGCTATTAGTTCTCTTTCTAAAGCAGCTCCGGAGAATCACAAAGTCATTGTCCTGATATCCGGCGAGCATGACCATGGCAGCGTTGGCTCCGATAGCGGCTCTCTCATTCGCGAGGTCTCATCCAGCAACGCGTCGGTGTACAGTTTGTCATTTACGCCAGGCAGAAAGGAGCTCTTTGGTAAGCTTCGATCGCTCAATCCGCTGGCGGTGACAGGAGGCGTCATGCAACGGAACGCTGGCGAAGCATTGGCGCAACTCACGGGTGGAGATTTTTTCCGCTTCGACAACGAACGGGATTTTGAAGATCGCATCGGTGACATCGGGAATCATATTCACAACCGGTACAACCTTGCCTTTCAACCAAGCAATCCGCGGCCGGGTTTCCATTCTTTACAGGTCGAAGTACGGCAGTCGAGAGTTAACATTATCTCGGCGCGAGGAGGCTATTGGGCGTCGGACGATAGCCGCTTTGGAAGCGCAGGCGGATCAAAATGAGGCTGCGATCGAAATACGCGATCAAAGACCTTGTTGCAGGTTTTGGCATTGACTCCATCGTCCAGATGACAGTGCAGGGCGAAGATCAGGGCGCCAGAAGCCATCGGGGTTGGCGCTGTATCGTGCGGCCTTTCAGTCTCGGTCTTGTCGGATTGGCCGTCGCGGTATTTTTATGGGGCCTGGCATACAAGCTGTCTCTGTATCACTCTCAACAGAACAACGGGGCACGGACAATAGTCGCAAAAATGTGGGTAGGCCCGCGGCCAAACCTGGTTGCCCCAAGAAGCGAGAGGTCCTCCGATCGGCCAACGTCAAATCCGCAGCTGATCCTAATCGTGGCGAGCCAACCATTTCCCCGCACTCACACCACAGCCTACGCTGCGGCCGTGCTTCCTATTGACAGCAGGTCTCGCCACCTACTGACTGCGCTTCGCTCGCCTCCTCCGCAATCTATCGAAGTAGGTCTATGACCTACTTTCTGGTTCCGTTGGATTCTCGTCCCTCGGAGCCGCCAAACTATCGATTGGATTTGCCCCACGGAGGTTCAGCGATGCTCTTCATTTTGATATTTTTTGCGATGCCCGTTCTAGCTCTTTCCTATACTGTCTACGTGATCAGCAGAGAGGGCAAAGCGAAGCTGCCCCTTTACGTCACGCCGCTACCACCGGGGACCTTCTACTCGACGGCCAACTTTGCACCGTATAGCCAGAGAAGACGTGAGATTAAATGGATCTCGACGAAAGAGTTCGAGGCTCTTCTCCGAAGCTCCGACGAAGTCATCTTCATCGATCTTAGACCTCAGGCAAAAAAAGAGCCTCTTCCATTCACCCTAACTCATGTCATCCAAGTTGACTCGAGCGAAGTTCTGGAAATATTGAAGTGGCTTCCTGCTGCAAGCAGTGCTGTTTTGTATGGGACGTCTGATTTGTGCGCTTCTGTACTTTGGACAGCTCGTAATATTTCGGGGTTCGCGCCTTTCTATATTCTCACAGAGGTTCCGATGCACTCCGAGGTGACTTGAATGGTCCGCATAATGAAGATGAGGCTCCTAAGATGAATCTGTTCACCCATGTAATTGCTTTCAACTTATCTAAGACGGCGCATATGCGTTACAGCCATTTCTAGGGGAATTCGGACGTGCTGATAGTCGTAAAGAGCTATCGCGAGGTTTGAGGGGTGGTCGCCCCGATAGGTACGCGTCTTGTTCGCCGCCCCCGTGGCTTGTGGGCTGCTGGATGCGCCTGCGCCTGGAAGAAGAGACCGTTTCAGGCAGGCACGCGCCGCAGCCATGCGAGTGGCAAGTCCGGCATTCATCCCGCGCAATCACGTTGTAAAGCACTTAGACCTGACAGCCACATCAGAATTCGTAATCGAGCGAGAACTGAAGTCTTCTCGCGGTTGAAGCAGCGACCGGTCGTCCAAAACCGGGTTGCGCAGCGGTGCCTGACCCAAAAGCCGTGTTGAGCAGGGAAATGTTGGGGTGATTGAGCAGGTTGAAGGATTCCGCGACGATATCCAGATGGCCGGTTCGGATGGGAACCATCTTCAGGACACGAAAATCAAGGTTGATGTTTGGGGGAGTGGAGAGACCATTGCGCCAGTAGCCCTGGGGGCGGGCGGCAAAGGGGTAGATATGTTCTCGATTACTGTCGAGCCCGGTAAGGGGGTTTGCTCTGAAGCCGCTCGTGAGACTGAAAATGGGCGCAAACTCCAGGCCTGTAAGCAGGCGCATCAGCGTCGGTGGATTTGCATTTGCGGCTGCGTCTTGGGGGTCGTTGAGGTCGGGGCCTATCAGCCACAGGCCGCTCAGCGTGAGTCGATGCCTCTGATCCTGAAGGGATAGTGCTCTTTCGTCTTGCAGCGCGAAAGGATTTTGGGGCTGCTCCAAATCGAAGGAGCCGTTATCGATGGTCTTTGAATACGTATATCCGGCAAGGATCTGAAAGTCGTCTGTGAACTGCCGGTTCAGCGTCACTGTGGCTCCGCTGTAAACGGAGTTTGCGGAGGTTGCGAACTGATTGATCGAGTCGTACGCCGGGTTTGCCCGTTGCGGTGAGAAGACGGGACGGCCCAACTGCTGCGGGGCAGGGAAGCTGACACCCAGGGACGCCGCGTTCTGGGTGGTGAGCACGACTGGAGGCAGGAGATTCGTGTTGCTAGTCCGTCCCAGACGGACACCGTGGACGTACTGGTACTCGCCTTTAAGTGTGGTCTGGAGGGGCAACGCCTGCTCGATGCTGAACGACGCTACTTCGCTATACGGGTTGTGGAATCCGGGCTGAGCCTTCCAGATGCTTGGGGCCACCGTTGCGAGCGGCCGTGCAAGGCTGCTGCCACTACGGTAAAGTGCCGTAGCGGCGGCATCCTCCACGATTTGGGTGAAGCCTCGCGTTCCGTCCAGTTCGAAGAGACGATTGACCGTCGAAAGCAGATACCGGTCGTAGAAGATGCCGAAGCCGGAGCGGAGGATGAGCGATGGGACCGGCGTCCAGGCGACTCCAAGGCGCGGGCTGAAGTTCAGCGGATGCTGCGGCAGGGGAGCAGGAAGCCGGTTGTAGTCGTAACGCAGCCCATAGTCGATGGCTAAACTACGAATCGGAGTCCAGTGGTCCTGGACGTACCCGTTGATGCGTTCTTCGGCAAAGTTCACATTGGGATTACTGAAGAAGGATTGTGTATAGAAGTCCGGTGCTTTGGCTGTCAGCGCAGCCAGCGTCGGAAACACAAACAGTCCGCGTCGGCCGTCGAGGACATGGGAACGAAGAGGAACGTAATCGAGACCCGCGCCCGCCTGCAAAAGGTGGCTCTTTTTCTGAACAAGTAGCCCATCTTCGAATTCCAGATGTGTTTCGAAGCGGCGGCTGTTGCCCTCATAGGGTGTGCCGAAAAGGACTACTCCCGGAATGAGGGCTCCGGGAGACGTTGCATCGCCAGTACGTTCCACCGCTCTGCGCTGCGCCAGTTCGAAGCTGAACTTGTTGATTGTGCCCGTGCTCACTGTCGAGCTGAGTGTCCCATTGAAGCTGTTGTCGCTGATGAATGAGGAGCCTCGCGCCGTCCGGTCGGAGAGGTCGTCGTTATTGAATGCGTCGTTGACGTTGCGAGTATTGGTGAAGGCGTACCGCAGCATCACCGCTTGGCTCGGCGTTAGATTACGATCCAACCGGCCCGACAGCTCGGTCTCCTGGTCGCTCGTCGGAAAGAAGCCGCTTTGGAGTGTTACACCGTGCAGAGGTCCGGGCTGCTGCGTTGCGCTGTTGATCTGAGTAAGAGTCGCCGGCCTCAGGTCGTTAGTGTCCTGGCCATGGGCGATCTCCTGTTCGGCTGCGACGTAGTAAAACGTCTTATCGCGCTGGAGTGCGCCGCCGATTGCGAGCCCGGCGCGAACGCGATTCTCGTCCGGCTTGTAGGGAGTGAATTCCAACGGAGGAGTTCCATTGAGCGCCCCATTCTGAATGAAGACAAAAGCGTCACCGTGAGGTTGGTTCAAGCCCGAGCGGGTTTGCACATCGATCGAGCCGCCAGCTCCTCCACCGGACTCCGCTGAAAAGCCATGGTTCACAATCTGGAAGTCATTGATGGCCTCGGGGGAAAGCTGAGTGCGGCTGCTTCCGGTGTACTCGTCATCATCGCCTACACCGTCGATGCGCACTGCGTTGCTGCTTGGCCGCAATCCTCCGAAACCAAAGCCCCCGCTCGATTGGGCAAGCGTGCGGGCCGAAAACGAAGGATTGGCTGGAACGGCCTGTGGTGAGAGAGCGACGAAACTGAGGTAGTTTCTATTTGGAATGGGGAGCTCCTCAACTCGATCCCGATCGATGTTGACCACAGATGAGGTTTGGGAGCTGTCGAAAGAGGACTGAGTGGCGGTGACGCTGACTGTCTCCTGGGTTCCTGCCACAGCAAGGGTGACGGTCAATTGCGTATTCCGGCCAACCGCTACAGGAACCGAGAGCTGCGTGAACGGAGCGAAGCCGGAAGCCGTGCTCTGGACCGTATAGGTTCCGCTCGGAAGGTTTACAAACGAGAAAGCACCATCAGGTGCGGATACGGTTGTCCGCGAGAAGCCGTCCGGTCCGGATGCCGTAATCTTTGCTCCTGAGACCTGAGAACCGTCGGAGGCTCTGGCAATTCCGGAGATACCTCCGCTAGAACCGAGCTGGGCGTGCAAGGAATGAAATGGTGAGCTGAATAGGCAAAGCATCGCGCCAAGGCGAAGGATTTTGCGGCAGAACATGGATAAGATCTCCGAAGTGCAAAGTGATTACGATCCGCCCCAAAAAGCGGGGGGATAGGTCAGCCGTGCGGAGACAGGAAAGGTCTGTCACCGGACTGCTTGCGCACTTCGGATAATCAGATTCGGAGAGGCGGGGAGATTTGGGGAACGATGGAGCTTAAAATAAGGCGCGTTTCCCGCCGCGGCGAACCACGACTTTGCCGCAATCCCTGCACAAGAACTAGGCTAATGAGCGTGGCCAGCGCGGCTGTAAGTTTGCACACGATCAAAACAAGGCAGAGCGCGAACAAGAGGCCGAAGACCGCCATTTCCGTATCATTGCTCGGGCCGGGGGGATCCCACCGATCAAAGAATTCGACCAGCGGTGTGAAAAATGCCGCCAGCAAGAGCATTAGGGTCCCGAGCTGGAGAAGGCGTCTCACTTGATGAGTATATCCTTAGCTCCCGAAGGCTAGATCCTGCTCCTCAGGACACTTGGCTTGCGGATACGCGAACAACATGTGCCTCAGATAAAGGAGATGGAATCGGTAAGACTTGCGTGCGAGTCAAACTGCTATTGCTGCTCCGTTAGTAGTTGTTTGATTCGGGCACGAAATACCGTCTCGTCTAGGCGCGGGCCCTTTTCAGACGTCTGGTGCATAAAAAAATCCGGCGTTGGAGGAAGACTCCCTGTCCACTTTGTTTTGGTGCCATAGAGAAGGTAGACATCCCAGGCATTGCCGCTCCATCCCAGCACCTGCCTGTATTGCTCTCCCAAGAGATCGCTACCATCCCAATATTGGTGTGCCCAGGACGCGCCAACGACTTGGGTTGCGGAGGAAACATCTTTTTCGTGCGCACCGAGCCGCGGGACCCACACCACATACACCGCAGCATCTTTGCCGTGCTCGATGTTCAAGAGCTGCTCTGAAACTTCAGACGCTCCGTTCAAGCAAGCGCCGCAGGTCGGAGATACCAACATTAACACTCTAACCTTACCTTCATCAGCATTGAACGCAGTTCGCACAGCAGCCGGGGTATTGCCCAGCACCTGGTAAGAGCTTGCCGGGCCTAACCGCTTACATGCGGCAAGACTCATAAGCAATGCGATCGCTGCAATGAGGAAAGATTTGTTCATAGCTGTCTCCCGCATTATGAGGTGAGTTTGCCAAGCATTGTTACCCACGCACGAAGTTGGGAAGAAGGATGGCTGCTCCTGTAATGAAAGCGGCAAACCACAGAAGGAATCGAGTGATCTTAGCGGTTGGCGTGGTGCAGGTCTTTCCAATGCATCCGCCTTGCGGACGATAGGCCATCCAGAATCCCAAGGCCAACAACAGCAGAGAGCCGATGACGAAATAAGGCCGATACGGTGCGAGTCTTGCGGCTGCCAGAGCGCCGCCTGTGCCCAGAATCGCAAAGACAGCGGGACCAACGCAACACAGAGTAGTGGCAGCCGCAACTAAACTCGAGCCCACCGCGCTGAGCGATGAGCCAATCACAACAGGTGTCTTATTCATTGCGCTTGCCTCCAATTGCCAATGCTGACCGGACAGGGATGGCGTTAGAAACGGTTGGAAGCGGCACTCTACTTTACGCTTTTGACGGGTTGCGATGGAAAGCCAATGTCAGACGTAGCTTTCATAATGGAAGCCTCGCTCGTTTTCGTGTCGTCGAAGGTGACCGCTATTTCTTTCTGCTCATAGTTCACGTCGATCTTCGAGACGCCTGGGACTCTCTGCAAAGCCTTTTTGACAGTGATAGGGCAGGTGGGGCAGGTCATACCCGGGACTTTCAGGGTGGTGGTTTGGGTGGCCGCCCAGATGGGCGTGGTGAAAAGAGCGACTACGAAGGCAGCGGTAACAATTCGTTTCATGGAAAGCTCCTTGTTGAGTTGCTTCTTGAGTTGGGGTTAGAGGATCAATAGAAGAATCGAGCGACGTAGGGAAATGCGAGCGCTACGACGACCAAGACCGCGACGATCCCGAAGAGCACTTTGTAAGCGCGACGCGTCGCCGGCAGCGCGCAGACCTCTCCAGGGGCACAGGCTTCTGCCTTGCGAAAGATGCGCCGACCCGCGAAGAACAAGGCGATCAGCGCAGCGGCGATGAACAAGGGGCGATACGGTTCGAGTACGGCGAGATTTCCGATCCACGCGCCACTGAAACCGAGTGCGACCAGGATCAGAGGACCGAGGCAGCACGTAGATGCCAGAACCGCCGCTATGCCCCCGGCTACTAAGACTCCCGATTCCCCTCTCTTTTGATGAACCGCAGACTGCTCGCCCCGCGTGGGTGCAGCATCGGGAGCCACGGAAGTTGCCGGTCTCTCCTCAAGGGCGCGCCGGATGAGTTCAACTGATGGGAGGCCTGACCGACTGCCATTCTCTGCGTAGGAGCGGCACCCCAAACCGAAGTGCTGAACCCCTGCGTCTGGTTCTACATCAAGGCCATTCACCCGAACGGTTGGTGATCCCAGAAATCGCAGTGCCTCAGCCTCTGCGTTAGTACAGACTTCCACTTCCTGAACCGTCTGGGGCATACCCGTACTTCGTAATACCTCACGCACGCGATCGACAACCGGTGTGTGGTTGGGGCAATCCGCGATGTAAAGCACCTCGATCTTCACTGAACCTCCTTGCGGCTGCTGGCGATTTCCTCAATGACGGGGCAGCTCCCGGTGCATTCTTTCGCCGCCGCCAGATCGCACCGCTTCCTCGCGCTCTTGAGTTGACTTTCCAGCTTCTTCAAGTCCGCAATCTTCTGTTGAACAGCGGCGAGCTTGTGGTCGAGCAGATCGTGTACATGGGTGCAGGCTTCTGCTCCGGCATCCTGGAGCAGGAGCAGCTCCCGGATCTCCACTAGCGAGAAGCCCAGCGCTTGAGCCCGTCCCACGAAGCTCAAGCGGTCAAGATCCCTGTCGTCGTAAAGACGAAAGCCGCCCGCGCTGCGATGAGGCTTAGCCACAAGTCCCTGTTTTTCATAGAAGCGGATCGTGTCGACCGTGAGACCGCTACGAACGGCGACAGTTCCGATTTGGAGGCCGGTCTCAAGCTTTGTATTCACAAATCGAGAATACAATCTGGAGTCGACTCCAGAGTCAAGCACCATCTAGAAACGAATTCGTCTCTGGGTTGAACTCAGACTCAACTAGCGCCCAGCCGACTATACATAAGCTGCATTATCGGACATAAGTGTTTTGTTATCAATAGTATAACATTTGTGGATGTATTTCGCCTTTTATTCGCTTAGTGTTAGGCATGGGCGGCGAGCGCAGTTCTACAACCCGGATGCGGCTTGCTGGAAAGATCTGCTGCTTTTGCGGGCGCTATCTTGACGCTATGCTCTGGCAACCGCCTGGCGAGCGAGCCTGCGATTCGTGCGCAGCCCAACGCGCACCGGCTCCGAAACTCCGCCGCATCCATATGTCCTTCGTTCTTCGAGAGCGATGGCATTGCACCTTCATGGAGGAGGACCTCCGCACTAAGGCAGCTCCCCCGCGTACCTTCACAAATCCCGACAACATGATCGAGATGATTCGCCGCGGCAACGGATTCCGCGACCTCGCTTCTAAGCAGGCGGTGGAACATGCCATCATGGCTGGGCGTGGCAATGTCGATCTCTTGCTGACATCGGAACAATATGAACGGCTGGTGGGGTAGAGATGGTCGATTCTGCGATCAATTGGCTGTTTGTCGATCTCAACTCCTATTTCGCCTCGATCGAACAGGAACTTTGCCCCGAACTGCGCGGCCAGCCCATCGCCATCGTGCCCATTCGTGTTGAAGCCCAAACGGGCTGCTGTATTGCTGTCAGCTACCAGGCCAAGGCTTATGGCGTAAAAACCGGCTTCAGTGTTGCGGACGCCAAGCTGCTCTGCCCCTATATCATCCTGGTCGAGGCTCGCCCCCGCCTATACGTCGAATACCACCACCGCATTGCCGCCGCGATTGAGCGCTGCATTCCCATCCAGCAGGTCATGTCCTGCGACGAATTCGCCTGCCAGCTCCTCGGCCGCGAGCGCACGTTGCTACGCGCCACCGCCATAGCCTACGAGATCAAGCGTGAGCTCCGCACGGTTGGCATTACGCTGCGCTGTTCCGTTGGCCTCGCACCTAACCGTCTGCTCGCCAAAATTGCTGGGGACATGCAGAAGCCGGACGGCCTTATGATCTTTGAGCGGCGCTACCTGCCACAGGCGCTCTACAGCCTCGAACTAGCCGACATTCCCGGCATCGGAAAGCGCATGGAGCAGCGCATTCACGCCGAAGGAATCGCCACCATGCGCGAGCTCTGTGCACTCACTCGCGAGCGGATGCACTCGATATGGGGAGGCGTTTTGGGGGACCGGCTGTGGCTTTGGCTACGCGGCGAGGACTTTCTTGAACCGCCAGCACGTCCGCTACAAACTCTTAGCCGTCAGCACATCTTGCCTCCAAACTGCCGAACACCGGATAAGGCCCGCGCCGTTGCGCTCAAACTACTACACTCCACGGCTCGCAAGATGCGCCGCAATGATCTCTGGGCCGGCGGCCTCTCCTTGCAGGTTGGCTTTTATGATCACGTCGCATTCGCCTGCAATGTACGTATCGAGCCATGCCACGATCCATACACGCTGCAGGAGCACTTAATTGCCGTATGGCCGCGCGTTCCCGCCTACACGCCCTCAGACATATCTGTGGCTCTTACTCATCTTGATCTAGCTCCGTCTCCGGACCTCTTCGGCATTGATCCGTTTAGCGAGCCGAATGCAAAACAGCGTGTGGTCACAGCCCTCGATACCATCAACGCCCGCTATGGCCTTAATACAGTGTATCTCGGCTCCATTCATCAGGTCCGCAAGGAAGCACCGACCCGTATTCCTTTCGGCCCACCGCCGCCGCTGGAGGAGTTCGACGACACCGCCGATAAATTGCGCACGCCGAGGGGTCCACGCGGCATCCGGGCATCGGATCTTCCCAGAGTGCAGCGGAAAATGCCAACGTCTGGTGGCTCTGTTTGAGTTCCTTCTGCCTGTAGGGGAACACCAATGGATTTCTCAATGAGTGACTCGCCCTGTTGCCATCATTCCAGAATTGAATTGAGCTTGTAGTCTTGACAATTGATGGTAGACGGACTACCATCGCATTCCATCGAGGGTCGAACGTCTTCTATGGTAGGACTGACACCGCAACGGTCGAACCTGCTCCAAGGCACGCTGGACATGCTTATCCTGCGGACGCTCCTTTACGGTCCAGCTCACGGACATCAAATCGGCAAGCACATTCAGCGCACCACTAACGACTTTTTACAAATGCAGCATGGCTCTCTCTATCCCGCGTTGCATCGCCTTGAGAAGCGCGGATGGGTGGTTTCCAAATGGGAAACCGCCCCGGACCGCAATCGGGAGTTCAAGTACTACCGGCTCACGGAAAAGGGCAAGAAGCAGTTGGTGGTCGAAGAGTCCCAGTGGAAGCAAATGGCCGAAGCTGTAGCGAGCGTGATGTGGCCAACTGCCGAGGAGAGCTGATATGCATTGGTGGCAGATCAGAAAGCGCGGTGCCGATCTCGAGCGCGAGTTGCGCTACGACCTGGAGCTCGAAGAAGAAGAGCAACGTGAGAAAGGCTTGTCGGCAGAAGAAGCGCGTTATGCGGCCCGCCGCGCATTCGGCAACCCTACGCTGATCCGGGAACAGACACACGAGGCGTGGGGGACGGCACAGTTTGAGCGTTTTTGGCAGGACGTTCACTACGCGCTGCGGCAGATGAGGCGTTCGCCGGGGTTCACGCTCGTCGTGGTGTTGACGATGGCACTGGGGATTGCGGCGACGACAACGATGTTCACGGTGGTGTATTCGACGCTGCTCAGGAGCCTGCCTTATCCACAGTCGGAGAGGATTGTCGCGATTCACGACACACGGATTGCCGGGCGGTCGGCTGGGGGGCTGATGACGGGTTCGCGATTCTATGACATTGAAGCGCGAAACCGGAGCTTCTCCAGTCTGGCAATCTTTTACTTCGACGAGAGCACCCTCATTGCGGGAAAGAAGTTGCCTATCTATGTGAAGGGAGCGGGAGCGAATGCAGGATTCTGGGATGTCTTCGACACAGCGCCGATGCTAGGGCGGATATTCAATGCGAGAGACGACGTGCCCCATGCCCCGCGAACCGTGGTGTTGAGCTATCCCGGATGGCAGCGGCTTTTCGGAGGCGATCCGAACATAATCGGAGAACAGGTGAAGCTGGATCAGCAGACGGCGACGATTGTGGGCGTGATGCCGCAAGGTTTTTCTGCGCCGGGAGGCGTGGACCTCTGGCACGCGGCGCAGTTTACTCCGAATAAGTGGGGCAATGATCGGGGCGACGGAGAGCGGGCCACCAATGTATTTGGGAGGTTGCGGTTGGGCGTGACCCTGGCGCAGGCTCAGGCCGATCTGGATCGGATCGGGGAGCAACTCAGGAGGGAGTATCCGTCGAGCGACGGCGCGTGGCGGTTCACGAGCGAGACGCTGCGCGAGGACCGGTACGGTCAGGTACAGTCGGCACTGGTGGTCTTGCTGATCGCGTCGGCGCTGCTGCTGCTGATCGCTTGCATCAATGTGGCCAACCTGCTCTTGTCTCGGGCGACAACTCGGCAGCGAGAGGTCGCTCTGCGGCGGGCGCTGGGTGCCTCGGGACGGCGCGTGGCTTTTCAGTTTTTTGTGGAGAGTGTGCTCCTTGCGTTGGCAGGCGGCGTTACGGGAATCCTCCTGGCATTCGTGCTGACTCGCATCGCCGCTACCAGCCTGCCGGGAATTCTGGGGCGGCCGGGCACGATTCACATGGACGGGATTGTTATTGGGGTCGCTCTGCTGATCTCGGTGGCAACTGGAATCGTGTTCGGAGTGGTTCCGGTGCTGGAGACACGGAAGGTGCAGCTGCATTCGGCGCTCAAGCAGGGTGGGACACGCCTCGGAGGATCATCGGGCAATTGGTTGCGCAGCGTCCTGGTGGGGGTGCAGGTAGGTCTGTCTCTCGTGCTGCTGGTGGGTGCGTCGCTGCTGGCGGAGTCGCTGTGGAACTTGATGAAGCAGCCACTGGGATTTGAGCCGGAACACCTGCTGACGGTTCGGGTGGCGCTGCCGTGGAACAAGAGGCCGGAAGCGGTACGCAATTTCTACAACGACGTGCAACAACGAATTGAAAATCTCCCTGGAGTAGAGGCTGCGGGACAGATCAGTTCACCACCTATGACCGACTTTCATGTGCGCGGCAGCTTCGACGCGGACTGGCTGCCGCAAGTTGCCAATCAGCCGGCAATCAGCGCGGAGAACCGGAATATCGCCGGAAATCTGCTGGTGGCGATCGGGACACCACTGCTAGCAGGGAGAGAGTTTTCCGCAGCGGACCAGGTCTCGACAGTGCCACCGGTACTGGTGAACGAGGCCTTGGTGCGGGAGTTTCTGCCGAAGGGAAATTCAATCGGACATCATCTGCTCCTGGATGGACAGGCGCACGAGATCGTGGGGGTGGTTGCTGATGTGCGAGGGGTATCAGGAGCGATCGCGGCGGAGCCTGGACCGGCTGTCTACTGGCCTGCGAACGCCAATGGCGGTTGGCATCGCTACTTTCTGGTGCGGACGAAGGTGCCGCCGGAACAAGTGGCACAGTCGATCCGCGAGCAGGTACACCAGTCAGACCCGCAGCAGTCGGTAGGCGAGATCGAGACGATGGATCAGCTACTAGGCGACGCTGTGGCGCAACCACGGCTGAACGCAGCGGTAGTTGCGTCATTTGCTGGGATCGCATTGTTGCTGGCCTGCGTTGGAATTTATGGAGTGGTATCGTATTTTGCTGCGCAGCGCACGCAGGAGATTGGCGTCCGGATGGCACTCGGAGCGACGCGGGGTGACATTACACGACTTTTCGTGCGGCGGGCGATGGTCCCGGCAGCGATAGGCCTGGCGACCGGTACTGTGGTCTCGCTGGCGGCGAACAGGCTGTTACGCAGTCAGTTGTACGGGGTGCAACCGGATGATCTGCGGCTTTACCTTGCATCCCTGCTGGTCCTGCTGGCGCCCCTGCTGGTGGCTACCCTCAGGCCGGCGATACGCGCAGGGAAGACAGAGCCGATGGAAGCGCTGAGAACGGAGTGAATACAGGGCCATCCCATGAAGGATCTAAAACGGAGGTTCGCTCGCATCCATAACCAAGGCACTCATCGAGGCTCGCTGGGCGTGTCATGGTTCGTCACCGATTGCTATTTCAAAATGATCACTGCTCAATGTCTACCTAAGTCTCCCTGACGACCCTTTTAGGGTCTTTGTCATCGCGAAGCGCAACGAATTTGGTATGTCTCAAATGGTTAGCACCAGTCCACTCCAGAAAAGCTATTTGAGCCACGGCCTCGGGCTCCAGCCAGACGCACTCTTTCATCTTCTCTGCGGTAAGACCGGCTCCCCATCGGCCATCCGAGAGTTCCGGAAGATTAGCGAAGGGGCACTTCGCCGCTTTGAGGTGCTTAATCTTCTCGAACACCGCCCGCCGTGTCGCCGGCACAAGACCCGCACGAACGCGCGCGGCGTAGATGAGTTCCCCACCCCGGTAAAAGCCCACAATTAAAGCGTCGAATCCATGTGTCCCAGGCGTGTATCCACCAATTACGAATTCCTGCCCGAGATTGACACGGTGCTTGGTCCATAGTCCAGTGCGAAGTCCAGGCTGATAGACGCTATCGCTACGCTTGGCGACAACGCCCTCAAGACCGTGGCTCTTTACGAATTTGAGCATCTCCGCTGCCGTCCGATCCGAGACCTCTGACAGAGCAACGTGATCGCTTGGTTTCAGCACCATCCGTAGCAGTGCGCGGCGCTCAGAAAGTGGTACGTGGGTTAGGTCACGACCTTTGTGCATCAACACATCGAACGCGTAGTAGGTGATGTGCGACTCGGCCGACTTGAAGTTCTGCAAAAGATTGAAATTTGGCTTTCCGTCGGGCCCCATGGCCACCAACTCACCATCGAGCACCGTGTCGGCGGGAAGATAGTCGAGCGCTTTGGCTATGTAGTGGAACTTATGATTCAGCACGTTCTGCCGGCGGGAGTAAAGTGTCGTCCCCCCGCCAGTGCGCACAACCTCGATTCTGTATCCATCGAGCTTGATCTCATACGTCCACTCACGACCCTCTGGGATCTTTGTAACGGGCAGGCACTCCATCGACTCGACAAATGTCGCTGTCTGATGCGGCGATAGGCTTTTCCTAGCCATAGTGTTTCGATGCACTTATTCGGGTGATACGCTTCTGGGATGGCGGAACCCTATAAACTGACGGCCACCCCGTTCCTCTTACTCGAAGGCGAGGACAAAGGACATTTGGAGACAGTCACCTTTATAGCCACTTCCGAACGCGATACGCAAAAGTGGTGGTCTGTGAACGTGGGTAGCTATGAGACTGACTTTTGTAAGCTTGTCCATTCATCGGCCGCCAAAGAGATCGTCACACGCCTTCGGTCTGGAGAGACAGTCGAGTTTCCTGGTCGCTATGAACTAAGCCAGCTAAAGGGTTTCGGCGGTAGCTGGGGAGATTAGACCAATGTGTGGCCGATACTACCGTCGATCAGACAAGCAACGCATCGCCGAGGCTTTCAAAGTCGGCAAGCTTCCGCCAGGCTTCGAGCTCCCGCCCGACTACAACATAGCTCCAAGTACCTATCAGCCCATCATTCGACCTGACCACGAAACAGGGGAACGGGAGATGGTGATGATGCGTTGGGGGCTCGTGCCAGCCAAGGTGGCGGACCCTGACAGCTTCAAGATATTCTCCACCACAAACGCCCGCGCCGAGAGCATCCTGGAAAAGCCGATATGGCGAGGCCCTTTCCAGCACACCCGATGCCTAGTCCCGGTCGATGGGTTTTACGAGTGGCTGCAACGCCCTTCCTTGCCCCAACCTCCCCCAATCGAACCCGGTGAACACGGCCTCTTTGGAGATCTACCAGTGTCACAGAAGAAGTCTCCCAAACCGAAGGCAGGGTCCAGACCCGTCTACAAATTTGAAATGCCGGACGGCGCACCTTACGCCCTTGCTGGTCTCTACTCCGAGTGGCGCCCACGCAAAGGAAACTCCCATCCCCCGCTAGACACCTTCTCCATCATCACAACCTCCGCGAACGAACTGACGGATCCGATCCACGATCGCATGCCCGTTATCCTGCACTCGCGGGACTTCGACCGATGGCTCAACGACTACGATGAGTCTCGGCCGCCTATCGATCTGCTGCGCCCGTTTGAATCAGACAAAATGCGCATGACGCCGGCCAACAGACTCGTTGGGAATGTACGCAACAACGGTCCTGAGATGCTGAATAGTGCTTGATACACGGTAGCGTCAATGGGATGCCTAGTTGGAGTAGCCAGCATCCTTTTCGGCTATGCAGATCCGGCCCTCTGCCGAGTTCTTCCACGCTGTGTCTGCCTTCATCGCTTCTTTGCATTGTGAAGCGATGTTGCGCGCAACATCTGAGTGCTTCGTTAGCCAGATTTGAAGCCCAGCCACATCAGCCCTGCTCAGGTCTCCAGCACCGGCATCTTCAACCTGTTGCACGATCGTCCGCTGCTGAACGATTGAGGGCTTCGGCTCAGATTTACAGCCAGCTAGACAAATCAAGATCGCTAGAGCTACATAAGAACGGTTCAAGGCACTCTCCTTTTGCTATTCAAGTTTATAGAAATGAGAAAGGGGTAAAAAGCTTTCTGGCTTTTTCAACCCTGGTTTTAGTGCTATAGGCCAATTCCGAAGCCCTCTTGCTCAATTGAGGGGCCTGACGGTTCTGGTCCGCTACTGAGACTCGAATCATTGGAAAGCGCCACGTTTGAAAGCTCTGGTTCTTTACCAATGCCGTTGTCTCTCTGCAAGAGATTTGTCCTGTCGGATGTGTAGATTGCGAGGTCGTGAATATTGGGATTCAGCTTCGTGAGGGCGACTTGCTGTTCCGCGAGTTGGCTGCTCTCGCCGGTTATCAAAACCCGGTCTGCAGAGACGTACTTCGCTGTCTCCACGCTGTAGCCGTGCTCGATGTGGCGGGCCTTTTCGGGGCTAAGCTCAATGTCCTTTCCGTTGTCCAGGCGAACGGAAAGAGCGTTGTCCTCACCGATCCTTTCGACGGTAGCCAAGTCGCCGGAGTGGATGCGGTTTTCCCGGTCGGGCACGGTGAACTGGATGCGATCTCCTACAGCTAGGTCGCGCTCCTCGGCCCGGTAGACGGTGCTCTGCCCCGTCTGCTGTTTTAGGAGCGCCGGATTGTAAGAAGCCTGCTCACCGCTGAGTGTTTCTACAGTGAGGAGATTCTTGGAAATATCGACTGCTATAACAGTGGCCGTGCTGTTGTGAATGATGCCATGCTCCTCCGGGCTTCCCTTCTTGTAGTGGATCTCATCTCCCGGCGAGTAGTTCGCAGCGAGACGGGGATTGCCAAATTCCTGTTCGACCAAGACCGACACTGAGCGGCTTTCGGCGAGTCGGCCCTGTGCGTGTAAATCGTCGCGGATGAGTTGGGTAAGTTCGTGCCGATCGGCTGGATCGGCGACGACGATGACGGCGCGATCCGGCTGTGCTGCGTAATCCAAGGCAACGGCGGCTAGGCGATGATCTGGGTTCGCGTATTCGTAAATCCTGCCCTGCTGCTGTAGCAGTTCGGTCGCTGTGGCTGGGTCGTTGTTGCGGAATGCCTCAACGGCTAGCCGGGTCTGTTCACTGGAACTCGGTTGTCTGAAATCGAGAGCGGCGGTCTTGCTGATGTCCGTTGCAAGCCGCTCTCCTAGCGTCTCCGCGTTGTTCGTGTAAATGCGAGCGTCTTCTGACGCGCGGGAGATGGCCACATACGCAAGTCGTGTATTGATAAGGCTGTTTGATGATTCTGTATCAATGTTTGCGATGACTCGGCCCGCAGTGAGACCTTGAGAGCTGTGAGAGGTAACGGCGTAGCCGTGATCGAATTGCCGGAACTCCGCGGCGTCGAATGTGACGGTACGCTTGGCTTTGCCGTCGAGTCGAACGATCATTTTTTCGTCCTCGAGGCCGAGGACTGTTCCAAGATCGCGGTTCGCAAGCCCGAGGTCTTTGTTGGGTGCGGTGAACTGGATGCGGTCGCCGGTTGCGAACACACGCTCGGTCTCTCGAAAGACATTCACTCCTCGGAGCCGTCGCGGGTCATAGGTAACGCTCGATCCATTTTCCAGCTCGACGGTAAGAGTATTGGCGCGTGCATCAACAGAGCGAACGGTAGCGAAACTATCGCGCTCAATGCCTTCGGCCTTACTGCCAGTGGTGTATTGCAGTACCTCGCCCACGTTATATCGCGCTGCCCAAGTACGGTCTGCGCCAGTCATATCGGAGCGGTGAGCAAGGATGCTGAACTTCTGGCCGTCGTCGGCCAGCGTGCCCTGCTGTAGCAGCTCGCCGCGCACGGCTTCATTGATCTGTTGGCGGCTCTTGTTGTCGGGTGACACGATAATCGTGTTTTCGGGCCGCGTAGCATAATCCTTTGCGATAGCGTTGATACGTTCCTGGCCGTTCGTAATCTCCGAAACGCGGCCTTGCTCGGCCAACATCGCAATTCCCTTCTCCGTCTCATTGTTCGCGAGATGCTGGACGGCCTTTAGCAGCTCCGGGTCTTTTTGCCGCATGATTTTATCCAAATGCGAGGTCTGCATCCCGGCCTCTTGCATCTGTTGGAAGGGTCTGCCCGCATCCACACCCTGATGCTGCCGCGTGTCTCCAATTACTAAGACACGGTCGTCTGGATTGAGCTTGTCCAGAAACGCCCGCATCTGCCGGGTGCTGGCAAGGCTGGACTCATCGAGCAAGTAAAGGTGCTTGATTTCGGGATTGGCGCTTGGGTGATTTTCCCCACGCGCAAGGAAGCTCTGGAGCGTGTTAGCGTCGATCCCGGCCTCGCGGAGCTGCCCTGCCGCCTTTGAGGACGGGGCAAAGCCCTCGACCGTGTAGCTGTTCTTTTCTGCGCCCTCGCGTATGACCTCAAGCGTCGTCGTTTTGCCGGTTCCTGCCAGTCCTTGCAAACCGTGGATTCGGTCGGAAGAGTTTAGAATTTCTTCGATAGCCTTCCGCTGGGAGTCATTGAGGAAGTCGCGGGTGTTGGCCTGCTCTCGGGCTTGCTCTGCACCCATAATCGGCGTGACAGTGTTCCGGCCGTCAAGGACGTGCCGCACGTTGGCACGTTCGGCGGCGATGGTTTCGGGCGTGGTGAAGCTCCGCCCTGAGCTGTACTTCTCTCCTTGAACTGATCGGAAGTCTCCGGCCTCACGTCGTCTGTCGAACTCGGACCGAATCTCTCCGTATGTCGCCTCACCCATACCGCGACGGAGCGCGTCCCGAAGTATGGCTCGCTCGTCAGCTACGGCCTCGCGCTCGAAGATGCTCTCGCGGGCGAAGGTAATGGCCTCCTTCGCTTGCGTGCTGTTCTCCTGGCGAAGCTCCTGCTGCTCGGCCCGCTCGCGGGCGGCGGCGACGACCTTCTGCGGCTGGTTGCCAAAATCAGCGGCCATGTCTTTGTGCGCCGTAAGAACTTCCTCGGGAGTGAGCGTTTGCTTGCGGTCGCGGGTGGAGTGCGCTGCAATCTGCGCTGCCTCCGGGCCGCTGTGTCCTGTTTTCTCCAATTGATCCTTGATTTGCTGAGAGCGGGGGCTTGAGGCATCAAGGTATTCCCTGGAGTAGCCTTTGATCTCGGGTGCTCCGCTCTTCCCTGCCTCGATTTCATATCCGAGATTGCGGAGCTGATAGGTGAGCGCTGATTGGTAAACGGCGGTCGCATACTGCTGGCTTTCAAAGAAAGCTCGCTCCTGTAATGCACGAGTGGAACCATCAGCCCTTTCCGTCACATTGAAAATGACCGCGTGAGTGTGGAGCTGTGGTGCAGCGTAACCGTCCACTGGGCGAGCTGTATCATGCTCGAACTTTGCAGCTATGAATTTACCCGTCTGCTCAGCGGGGTTGTTGCCGCCAATCCGCGCATGTGTGTAACGCTCCAGCTCGTCCAAGGCAGTTGCGACGGCGGCACGGTGAGCATCTCGCACGCGCTCATCACCCCCGACCAGGGCGGTAAGCGAAACGGATTTGGGTGCTGAAAAGGTTGCATCCCATCCGGCTCGATGTTCGACCGCCTTGGTAGTTGTCCCGTCCTCGTTCGTATACTCCTGCGCGAGACGGTGTTTGACCATCTGCTCCTCAGTCTGTGGATGCATTCCTTCGGAGAGGCGGTGGAACTCCGACGGCGAGACTTCGCCGCTGAGTCCAAGCGATGCGGCGAGCTTTCCTTGCCACTCGCCTTTCACCGTATCGCCCTGCTTGTAGTAATTCTGTGCGTCAGACGTGAACTCTAGCTTGTGATAGCTTTGCGCCTGACTCGAAGAAAGCGCTTTGGAAATAGTGAGCATGGGCGTTATGGCCTCAACTCGAAGGCGGGGCCTTCCAACTCAGGGGTGCCGTTGGCTACCATGATCTGCTCGGCTGTTTCAGCTTGGCTTGTTGTATCGGCTTCTGCTGCTGGCGCGAGTGTAGAGGTAGGCGCGAGCCGGTTCTTCTCGTCGGCGCGGGCTGGTTCAAATTCGTTTTCCTTTGGCCAAGGGATAGGCCGCTGTTTTAGCGCGTGAGCGATCGGAGCGCCGCTGGAACTGTCCGCCGTTGGCTGAGTTGCCGTGCTCTCTGGCTCGGTTTCGGCCGTCTCGTCGTCGTCTTCTACTTCAGTGTTCAGGTATGCAGCGCGGCGTGGTTCTAAGGTGTCGGGATCAAAACCCATCCCTCCGTCCGCGTACTTCCGTGGCAAGAATCCCGGCGTCGGAGTCGGCAGGTCTAGGTAGTCAAAATCAAAGCGGGCGACGTTGTTTCCCAGCTTCAAATACGCATGTCGGTCGTCCAGTCCGCTAATCTCAGACCCCATGACAAGCGGTTCAATCTGGCGATCAAGACTGAAATTATGTCCTGATCGGGTGCCGTCGTACTTAGTCTCTTTGAGCCGTTCGATTTCGACTTTGCCTATCGCTTCAGAGATCCACTCGGCTGCTTTTGGCTCGGCAGTCTTCATGAATATTTTGGTCGCGGGCTGGGACAGCATGACCTCGGCCAGATGGCCATAGATTACTTCGAGCTGGGCTTTCCCTTGGAAGCCCAGAACGAGCGGATTTTTGCTCTTACGGTTCTCGGTGATTGCCGTGTGGAGTTGGGGAAGCTTCTGGAGGCTGGCCAACTCGTCGATCACAAACCAGACCTGTTTCTGTCCGGGCTGTGGGGCGCTCAGCAGGCGCATAACAAGCAAATCTATCCAAAGCGAGTGGAGCGGGCGGAGCGTTTCACGCTCGGGCGGGCGCGAAGTGATGAAGATCCAGCCTCTGCGCTCCTGTGACCAGGTGCGGGCATTCCACGTCCGTTTTGCTTGGTCTCGCTCTGGCAACAAGCGGAAGGATTTTGCTACCAGTCCGAGCGAGGCGAGTACGCCTGCTCGCTGTGGTCCGGCCTTGCGGTCAATATAGAAGCTCATCTCCGTACCCGCTACTAGCCTCTCCAGCGTCGTGCCATCTGCCAGCCATTCGGCAAGCTGATGCGGAGACGGACCTTTCTTTAGGAGGTGAGCGAAAATCTGCGCCGGAGTCTGATGAAAGAACTCGTCCTTGCTGTCCGTAGTGGGCTGATAAAGTGATGCCGCGATTGCATCGGCTTCAGCATTTGTGGCCATCTCTTGCGCTGGACCCCAATATGGGCAGCGCTCGTCCAACGGGTTCAGAATGATGTCGCCGCGCGCCTCATCGTAGAACCGCTGGATGTACTCGCAAGCCGGATCATAGACGATGGCCGAGTCACCACGGCCTCTGATCTGTCGAAGAATTTGCATGATGAGCTGGGTTTTTCCAACACCGGTGTCGCCCATAATCTGAAAGTGCTGTGCCTCCTTTCGTTCTGGAATACGCATCATCTTTCCCAACTCTGTCGTTTTGAAACCGATGCCATCTCCCTTTGCCGCTCTATTGAAGTCGGCGGGCGTTAGCATGACAGGGCCGCGCAGAACGCGACCGTATTTCATCTGCCGGAAGCGTTTCAGGTCTTTGGGAATCGCAAAGGTTAGCATAGCGACTAGGCACACGCCGCTCTCGATCATGCTCACCCGAAACAGTTCAAAGAAACCTTTGTCGTTGTAGACTGCGCCCCTTAGCCAGCGGTGCATCGCGCCGTCTGTGAGCTTCTGAGATGGGCCACGATAGAACCAGCTATAGCCTTGTGCCTGGGCCAGCTCGGAAAGTCCGATCGGGACACTCTCACCGCTTGGAAGGGCTGTTTTACCATCAGTGAGGTCAACGGGAAGGGCGAGTCGTGGCTTCACTTTTGCGCCAGCCAGGTATACAAGTCGATAGTTCCCGTGAGAGTTGAAAGCTGACCCAGCCTGCGACGATACATACTCCATGATGTAGCTCTGCTGAAGCGGCGACATGGAGAAATTCAGGTGCTCCCACATGAAAAACAGCGTGCAGAGCAACGCCATTGCGAGCGCGGAATAGCTCATAATGGGCGCGTGCGGTGGCCAGATGATCGTTTCTTTACGTCCCCATTGCGATGCCATGTTTATCGTCCTCCTGCGTTCTCTTCGCTGTATTGCCGGCGCACTTCCTGCGCGGCTTTCCGTTTCTCTTTGCGTACAGCCGCCATAACTTCAGTGACCCATTCCGGCGATACTGGCTTGCCTGTGATGAGCGGCTTGAAGAGGTTCACCATTAGCATTCGTGTGGCTACCAACTCCGTAAAAAGGGCGTCAGCATCATCTCGTCGCGCCTCGCGTAGAAGAAATTCACGCGCCCACTCGCGCACCGTCGTGCCCTGGGCCGATGCCACATCTTCAAGCTCTCGTGCTTCATCCTCTGTGAAGCGTATGGCGATGCTGCGGACACGCGACGGTCGCCCGATTCTCTGTCTAAGGCGCTCCTGCATATCGAGAATTGCTTCGGCCACTGGAACCTCCTATGTGAATGTTTCCGCCCGGAAACACAATGATTCCGCCCGGAAACGTCGTCTCTGTAAGTGGTTGCTGCGACAGACGTTTCCGGCGGGAAACATCTGTCGCTCTCCACACCACCCTCCAAGGGATGGAGTGTCATCATTCCTCATGTGCGGAGCACATCCGCCCTCGTCGTTGCTGTTGTTGTTGCATTTGTTGTTGCTGTTGTTTGTTGTCTCTACGAAGTGCAACGAAGTGATGCAGAACTGGAGACGTGAAGGAGACGCACCCTGCGGGTGCTGCTACTTTGCGTCGGAAGCGACGCTCTTAGCGCCGTTTCGATTGCCGTTTTTCATCGCGGTAGGAGTGCTCGGAGCCTTCTTGATTCGCAACGATGCTGGCACATGAACATCAGGCTGCTTATCAAGGTGTTGCTGAAAGTCTTTGTCTTTGGTAAATATGTATTCCATTCCCTTGTCCACCACTTCATCAGCAGAAACATTGAGGAAAGCCGCATAGCGGTCAATCATTTTTGCGGTTGACTCTTCAAGTTTTAGGGTGGCGTCGATCTTCTTTGAAGCTTTCACAGTGAGCAATGCCATGCGTTTGTCTCCTTGGGTTTATGCAGCGTTTGGAGTTGAAGCGCTGTAGATGACTTCCGTCTCGAAGCGCTGTTCGTTGTAGTCGTAGCCGTTGACAGTGATAAGCTCTCGAACCTGACGGCGACCGTTGGCAGCCCGTTCGCAGTAAAGAGTGAAATCGATTGCCTCAGCCGTCTCGCTACGCATGAAAGCGTGATTGAGATTAGGTCTCGCACTGAGAGCTAGGTTGGCGAGACGGTTCAAAGCATCCCATGCTGACTTCGCATGGATCGTTGACAATGTTCCGCCGTGCCCTGTGTTCATCGCTTGGAGGAGGTCATAGCCGCACTCGTTGCGAATCTCACCAATGATGATTCGGTCGGGCCGGTGACGCAGAGCTGCCGCCAGCAGCTCGCTAGGTGTGACGGCCACCTGACCGGGAATTGCTTCAACTGCCTCCCACCGAATTGCGTTTGGCTGTAGAACTTTCAACTCTGCAGGCTGCTCGATGATGCACAACCTCTCACTTGGGGGAATATGATCGAGTAGCGCTTTCATGAGGGTTGTTTTACCGCTGCCTGTGCCGCCAGCAATGATGCCGTTCTTGCGCTGCATCATAAGACCGACGACTGTATCCCTCACCTCTACGGGCATACTCCCTGAGGCAATAAGCTCGTCCGACGTGAACCACTTGTTGAACTTTCGGATGGTGAGGGTAGGACCATTGATCGAAGATGGCGGGCCTACGACAGCGACGCGGGAACCATCGGGGAGCCTTGTATTGAGAATGGGGTTCTGCGTTGTGAGGTCTTGACCCAAGATTCGAGCCACACGCTCAATCGCTGCAGTTAGTCTCTCGTTGGTGTATGGAGTTGAGAGTGTGATCTGTTCGACAACACCGCCTTTATCCGCATACACCCCGGTCGTTCCGTTGATCATCAAGTCAGAGATTGTTGGATCTAGGAGAAGCACACGAATCTCTTCTGGAAAGAACGGGAGAATGAGGTCGTAGCTCACCGAATTGCTCCTGATCCTGCCCCAGGAATGGTGGGCGCTGTTATCGCGCCAGGCACAAGGGTCTGGGCTACTGGCCGCGGGGTTGCGGTCGAATCTGTAATCGGCTCTACACCGATTCGGTTCTCGTGAAATTCGGTGATGGTCATGCCGAGAGGGTTGATCGTCTCGAATTGAGGAAAGACACGGGACTGGTCACTTACCTGCTTGGGATTGAGGTAGTAGGTGACCGAAAGCATCCAATGCTCTGTACGTGGTTCGTGCGAGTTTCGGACGGAATAGAGTTTGTCGATGTTGACCAAGGCCGTTCCCTTGGACATGCGAACGCCCTGAATCTGTTCCTCTGACATGCTGGTGATCGTGACATTTCGCACTTCCACATCGCTCTGTTCGATCTGTCCGGCCATGACCTGAGAGACAAAGTGGTTTCGGTTGTCATCGCTCATCAACTGAGTCGAGAGCTGCTGTGAGAAAAAGAAATAGTTGAGCGGGTACTTTTTGGTGATTGTTTCTCTGTTGATGGTGAAGCGATAGTTAGCCCAATCAGTGAGGTACGTGCGAACCTCACCCTCGCGTGGGCTGTAGTTCAAATCTGTGTATTGGATCGCCTGCGCCCTCCCCATCTCATCTATGCGGATGTAGCGGTTCTGAATTGGTTTGTGAGCGAGCGAGACCATAGCTCCAAAGGAGCCAAGCAGCAAGACGGACATGGTGACGATTACGAACCGGCTCATCTTTCGCTCGGCATAGTGCGAGGCGTAGACCTCGTTCGCAATCTCGTCAGTAAGTAACGCTTCCTTGGGAGTCCAGGCAGCGTCAGTGATTGGGGTTGCTTGTGTGGCGGCCATGAGCGGGTGTCCTTTCGATTTGGTGTTCTGCCTTGATAAAGCCGAGTGTGGTGAATATGACTGAGCCAATGAGAATGAGGATCAGACAGGTTCGGAAGATGTAGACCAGAAAGCGCGGAGGAGTAAACGGGATTGTAAAAACAACATTCATGGTGAACCTCACTTACCGCCCCGGAATTTAGCCAGGGCGACTCGCGTTACAAGATTTTGAGCGGAGCCGGTTGCTCCGGCGCCGCCGCCGAAGATAGCTTGGGTCATCGTCGGGATAAAGAGCATGTTGATGATGAACGCGGCGAAAACCATAATGACGGGGATGAGGTTCGCCAACCACATGCCGATGGAATAGTCCCCGTTGAAGGTCTTTTGTAGGAAGGTATTCATAAACCCTTCCCAGACGAAAATGAACGCCGAAGCAACGGCGCGGATCATCGCAAAGCTGAGTAGCACTTCAACGAATGAGTAGAACTTGCCTCGCAAACTGTCAGTCATGTACAGCGGGATAAAGAGAGGGCCAAACAGTGCTGTCACTGAGTAGAAGATGAATGAGCTGACGTTGATCACGAACAGGATGCCAGCAGCGAGGCCGAGAATGATCTGCACAAGGTAGTAGCAAACCTGTTCGCTGACAGACAGCAGCGAAGGCGAACCTGTCTTCGAGGCGGCGTCGCTGAGGAGCTGAGTGAAGTTTGAGAGCGAGTTCTGATCGAGCACGCTCACGATTGATTGTGCGAGTGCGGAGAACAGGTGGTTGAGGCCGAAACCTGCGCCGGGTAGTGGGTTGACCCAGTAGGTCTCTAGCAGACAGCAGACGGTGAGCCGGAGAAGGAATCGGACGATTTCTCCTGCCTCCAACGGAGTTGGATTGAGGCTGAACGTCATATTGGACGTACTAAAGCTGACAACCATATTCACTAGCTGAAAGAACGCTATGGTGCTCAGCAACGTGATCCCTAGATTCGTGAGCGCTCCGCCATTGGCCGTTGTTAGGGCGGTAAGGTTGTTCGTGAACTGATAAAGCCAATCGGTGCCCGGCAGAGCCAGCGCCAATGCCGAAAAGGTTGTTAGGTGCATCATCATGGCGTCCATTCCGTGGTTTGAGCTGTACTGCGCTAAAACTGGCTGAAGTCGTCTCGTGGAAATGAGGGGTCAAGTTTCATGTGGATGGATTGGCCCCAATGCTGAAGCGAATGATTGGCTCCACAAACCTCCATAAGGAGTCCGAGGGCCAGGGCGCAGGCAGTGAAGGCGAGTAGCGCCGCAATTGGCGGCGCTACATCGGTCGCAAGGCGTTTGAACATCGGCAGTTTCATCGAGGTCAATCCTTTAGGGGAGATAGGTTGTCCACGTGCCGGAATCGGCCACGTTGAGGGTTGGGTTCGCTGTGTGCTGGGCTTGGACGAAACCCCACGTATTCAGATCCTGCGCAGCGGCGTTTCGCTGTTGCATGTTCTGAATGGTCATTTGCTGCGCGAGACAAGCGTGTAGAACGCCCTGCGCTTGCTGTTCGTTGAGCTGTTGCGCTTGGGCTGCGTTGAGGAGATTGAGTTGTTCAACCTCACTGTTGGTAGATGAAGACCCGTCGAGCTGGGCAGACTGAAGGCTTGCCTGAGCTGTGGCGGCGTCATTGCGGGCCTGACGGTAGGAACCCACGGCATTGAGGCAATCGGGTGAAGCGGTGTCCGATGCCTCGATCATCGCGAGCTGTGTCAGGTTTGAACTATTCCCTACCGTCTGTGTGCTAAGAATGCCGCTGGTTTCTGGAGTCAAACCAATTTTGGAATTGGTCCAGGCCATGAGTGCGGCGCTCTGATTGTTGAGGTTGAGAGCATTCGTAAAACCGTTTGTTTCCCCGTAGGTATTGGGGACCGACACGAATTTGATCTTGTTCAGTTCCGTCTGCCAGATGGCCTTGGCAGAAAAGTTCTGAACATTGCTCTTGATCGTGTTGTATTGGCTTTGTGCTGTGGTGAGCATTTTGGCCAAAGTTGAGAGCTGCGACACAAGTTGGCCGTAGCTGCTCGGGTCGAAAACGATATCCCCAAACCCGAAAAGGGCAAAGCTGGGGGTAGCGGTTCCGAGTATGACAACGCCTGCAACAATCCACTTGCGGCGTTTTGTGAGCGTAAGGTTCATACGTCCTCCTGATTTCGGGAACGGCTGTTACAGCGCTGAATCGACGCGATGTTCTGCGTAGGACGGAATCAATATGTCTTGGTTGATGTAAACGCGGGCGCGAGAACCCTCCTTTACTGTGATCACGGGCAGACGATTGAGGAAGTGATTCAATATCTGCTCGGCCTCCATAGCGGACTGCTCGGAGATTCCGTTGCGTATCTGCGTGTCGGCTGTGAGGACGCTACCGTTGTTGCCGATCTGCGCGAGGCCGCCCATACCGCCAATTGCGGCGGCGGCGGCAAATGAGCTGAGGAGGTGGTTGTTGACGTTGGTAGCTAGGCCGGTCGTTCCAATGGGATCGAGACCGATGTACTTATTGAGATCGAGTGAGAATCCATCCGGGCAGATTGCGCGATTGAAGACTACGATTAGTTTTCGCTGCTGCTGGCTTCCCACACTCTGCACATTCCCGATGAGGCGGGTCCCCTGCGGTAGCAAAAGCTGTTGATGGTCGTGGGAGTAGTAGTCGGTCGTCAGCATGACAATGATTGGGCCAGGAAGGCCGCCGTCTACGTGGTTGGTCACAACTCCCTCGAAGACTGTTCCCTCAAAAACGCGGTAGAGCCGCCCTTGATACCCGTCGAAGTCGTACGCGGCCATCGGGTCTTTCTTCTGTGATTGCTGTGCGGCGACGTTTTTGAGACCGGCTGGGCGTTGCTGCAGCGCTCCTGGACCTCCGTTGTTTGTATCTGGCGCAGCGCTACCGCTGCCGGCCTCGCCAGAAGCCGCTAGCGGTACGTTTTCTCCAGTGCTGGCCGATTGAGGTTCATTAGTGTTGGCCGCGAGCGTAGTTGTGCCGTTGGCTGCCGTTCCTCCATGTGCAAAGTCGATGGCTACTGTGTCGCTATTGAGAGCGTCTTGGTGCTGCTTCTCACGGGCGAGCTGTCGCTGCTTTGCTTCGGCCTGCTCCTGCGAAGTGTTCGAGGTGTATTTAGGAGCGTTCGGACTATCGCCGTAGATGGCCTGACGCTGTGCCGCCGTCATGGGAGCCGTGTTGGGCGATTCGGGGCCAGGTATAGCTTGCTCTTGCTGAAGCTGAGCCATTTGCGCGGCGAGCTGCTGTTGACGGACTCGATCGGCCTCGTCACGCTGGGCAAGAAGCCGCTGCTGAGCCTCGAAACTCGTAACCTGCTGAGCATTGGGTGATGCAGGACGCATCGGAAGCGCACTCCGCGGTGCTTCCTTTGCGCCGTGGTGCAAAAGGTTCCCTACATTGGCAAGCCCGATGATTAGGATGACTGCGGCCAACCCGATTATGATTGGCATCGACTTCTTGATTGCGGGCGTAGCCTCTGGCTGAGCAGGAACGGGGCCGGGATCGTTTACGGTTGGGGGAATCTGGTTTGGATCGGTCATGACGCTAGTTGCCTCCTGTGCGCTTGAACTCGACACGCTTTTTGCCGATGGTGAGATACCCGTCTGAAAGAGATTTGGGAATCGTGTAAAGTCCCTCGTCGAAATCGAAATTGATCAGACTTCCCTTCCCGTCTTTCAGCTCGTAAAGAGCAGGGGTCTCTTGGAAGTGACCACGTAAATAGGTGAATTTGTCATCACGCCACACTTGCTGTAGGCCAAGTTCATTACCCTTCTTTTGGTCCCAGATGTAGTCAAAGTGGAGCTGTCCGGGATATTGGCTGCGATACTGCTCAGCCTTAGCTGCTTCAGCCTTACGCTCGTTTGCCGCTTGTATCTCGGCTTCTTGGGCCTCCCGCTTCGCCTTGTCCAACTCAGCGGCGGGAACAAAAACAGGCATCGCTGCAAGCTTGTCTTTACCAGCCTGATCGCCTGGGGTGACAAAAACCTTGGAATCGAAATGAGGATCACCGTCGCTCGATACTTCTCTGAGCTGTAGGGTGTATTCGTTCCCGTGGTCGGAAACGATATGCACGTCAGTAGTCGTGTTTGCGACTTTTGGTTTGATCGAGATGAATCGGCTAGCGACGTGGCCGCCATCGAACACCCACGACACGGTATCGCCACCGAAAACAGTAGCAACTTTTTCCTCTGCCGGGAGCAGGATGAGAGTTGATTGAAGGAGTCCAGCCCGGATAACGGGCGGCGTCTCCGTCTCGTGTATGACAACAGTACGTGGTGCGCTGGGCAATAGGGTTGGCGACGTGGCCGCCTGGCTGGTTGTGGCTGAGCCAACCGCGAGGCCGGAACTTATAAGCAGGATTGAGATGGTCTTCATAGTGTTTTCCTTGTCGTGGAGTGGTGTGGCGCAGCGGTTAGACAGCCTCTCCTTGGGCAAACCGCTCGATGCCCTCGGTGAGTCCGTACTTCTCGATGAGTTTGGTCCGGCGTACCCGGTCCTTTGGTTTTGTGGAGAATTTGGCGTAGCTTCGCTTGTCGAGATTGAGCGTGACAACCTTAGTCAAGCCGTCGCGACGCACGTAGAGCCCTTCACGGTCCCGCAGGGACTCGAATAAATCGAGTTGCTGGTCGGTGAGCTTGAAGAGTTCGCCGTAATGCTTCCGGTTGAAAGTGGAATCCGGCAAAAAAAGGAAAGAGGTACAAGAGTTGACGATGCTGTCGGCGTTTTCTCCCAGGTCATTCGCTGACTGGCCAATCAAAGTCACGCCGCCGAGGTTTTTTCGAACGGTTTTGATAGAGGCGAGCGCCGAATCTAAGAGCTGCTTGTTCTTCATGCTGGAGAAAATCTCCTCGATGAGGACGTGCTTGGGGACGCCTAGATTTGCTGGGTTGTAGAGCACATCTTCAATGCGACGAAGTATCCAAACCATCAGCGGCTCGATGAGGTCGGCGTATTGACTGTTATTCACTCCTTGGAAGTCGAAGCACTGAAGGCGTCCAAGGGAAAGCTCGTCTTCTACGTTGTCGAAGATTGCGGCATAGACACCCTTCCCTACCCACTTGGCCATATAGCGATCAAGGTGCTTCGGGAGACCAAGATTTGAGAGACGGCGATTGTGAGGCTCTAGGTGGTAAATGCCTTGCACTGCTTTGTAGATCACATCGTCGTCTTCCGGGCTCAGCACCGCGCCGCCACTGGTGAGCAACAGCTTCTCGAACGAGTAAAGGAATTTGATATTGTTCTCTGTCGGTTCCAGCGAGAAAGGAGCGGCGCGGGGGCCATCCTTGCCAACTCGGGTCACTTTGCCACCGTATAGCTCTACCTGACTCTCGTATGAACCGCCGATATCAAAGATGTAAGAGAAACCGTCGTACTTCCGCTCCAACGCAAGCATCTGGTTAGCGTGGACTGACTTTCCGGTGCCGGTTGGTCCGATGATGAGCATGACGCGCACGCCGTTCACGTAGGCATCTTGGAAAAACGGGGTACGGGTCCGCGTCTCAAAGATGTTCAGGTATTCGGCGTCAAGGTCTTCCGAGTACGGGTGCCCGGTATGCGGGGCGAATACAGAGGACATTCGCGCATGGTGGTTCTCACCTAACCACAGCGGGAAGACATTGAACTTCTGGTTCCCCGGAAACATCGTGTAGAACGACGATAGGTTTCCAAGCGTCTCTTCCATCACTTGAGCGCGGGCATCAACGAATAGTCGGTGAACGGCTGGGATTGTGTCACGAAGCTGCTCTACGCTTTTGGCGGCGAGTAGCAATCGCATTGTGAATTCACCTTGCGCGGTCTTGTCGAGAGAGCGGATGACTTCACTAAGATCGTCCACGCTGGCTTCAGCGGCTTTGGCACCTGCCCCTGTCTCCAGCGAAGCAGTATCCCTACCGCTCATCACGCGGGCGATAACGCCAACCTTGAAAAAGGAGATGAACTTTTCTTGTGACGAAATCTCCGATCGCGCTGATGCTGCCGACTTCGGCCTCCAGCTCGTGCATAGAACACTGTCGCAGTCGAGCGTCATCAAGCCTGAAAACTGACACGGTCTTGAAATTTCTGGAGTATTCATCAGGGAGAACATCTGGACATAACGCTTCCCTACTCGGAGGTGGTCACTGTGCCACGACAGAGGGCTCTTTACAATCTGTCGGTCCACTCCGGTATCACGGATGAGACGGTCGTGTTCGCACCACAGCTCTAGGTTGAAGAGATACGAAAAGAATGGGAACGTCTCGGCTTTGTCGAGAAGCCGCAGGCCGACCGCTGAATTTAGATGTGATTCAAGGATCGTCGCGCTCTTTTGAAGACTCGACAGCATCCGCGCATGATCCTCGGCCTTCTCATTGGGCTTTCGGTCAAAAGGGTTTTTCTGCGACGGCTCGAAGGTGAGACACCAATGCAGGTCAATTCTGCGAAACCCTGCTGTCTGCTCTAGGAACGCGAGACGGTCGTTTACAAATGTCTCGGTGACGGGATTGCTGTACTTCTTTTGGCGCGGAATCTCAAAACCTGAGAGAACGCGGGCGTACTGATAGAGGCAGGAACCTTCAGGCAATCCGCGCAGTGCGCCCTCGATGGAACGCACTCGCGCTTCGAGTTCCTGATCGGTTAAGCTCTCCTCATCTATGCCGGTTAAAGAAAACAGGCATCCATAGCCGCCTGTTTTCAGGGCGAAGATGGTCGGGGTCACGAAACGAGAAATCGGCACGATGCTGCAACCGGCTCCAGCTTTCGCGTACCAGGGCGTATGGCGTCTGAGTTCAGTTTTCTTTTCGGGGGTCATAGTAGGGCTTCTGGAAAAGGCTGTGGCCCCAAAGCTCGAACATCTTCGGGTGCTTGCGGACGGTGAGCCACGCAGCAGCTACCAATACGGGGAAGCTGATGAGGGCCAGAATGCGAAAACCAACGAGGAAAACCGTTATCGAGACAAAGACAATAACCATCCACGTCGTCAGTTCCAGACCGGCTTTTGTTCTGGATCTGTTCATCGCCTGATTGATCGGTAACGGTTCCCCTCGTTTGGTCATGGTTGGGCTCCTTACTGGGTAACGGTCTGGCCGGTGAGAGAGCTGATCCAACCAGCGCCCCAGCCGAGAACGCCAGCACCGAAGAGTGCGCCGAAAAGACCGGGAATCGCATCTTGGAAGCGACCACTCATCATCCGAACGCCAGCGAAGATGAGACCTCCGAGGCAGATGACGGCTCCGGCGTACTCTGCGAACGTTTTGAAGGAGTTCATCGCGATCGTGGCACCGGAAAAATCAACCGTGCCTTGAGCGTGAGCAAGTGAGGTTAGTGAAATGGCGAACAGACTCGGTGCGATGCTTCGCCCGAATGTCCGCAGATTCTTCTTGGACAATTTCTGAACCCAGCGTCGCGCCAGGCGTGAGTCGATTGATTTGTTCAAAGTTTTCTCCTTGTGAAGCGAATTCGGGGTAAAGGAAATGGGTTGTGCTCTCAAAAGAGCCTTCATGTAGCGGTTTTTTGTCCTCCTTTCGTGTTGGGCTTTGCGGTCCACAGCCCTATCGCCACGCGGTACATTCCGCCGCCGTGTACACGTTGCTGTGTTACCACAAACTTGTGTCACCATGCACAACTTATAGCGAGTCTCCCGCATCGTGTCAACACACTTTTCATATCCACAATTTTGTGTACAAGACACAATAAGGCATCTCCACATTTGTGTGTGTGCTTTGGAGGTTGCTAAGATTTTGCAGAGATCGCTATACCGGGAGGTTGCGGTGTGCTCTTATCATCTTGCGCGAGGTCCACATCGACACCGATTCCATGCTGCGATACGACTACAAAAAGTTCTCAGCGGCTTTAGGTAAGCGAGTCAAACAGTTGCGCAAGGAGCGCGGGCTGACCTTGCGCGCACTTGTTGTTCAGCATGGCTTTCACTTGACGCAGATACAACGTATTGAGAAAGGCGATGGTCTCTCAGTCCCGACTCTGCTTCGGATTGCCGAGGTTTTTCAAATACCAATCGAAGAACTGGTCGCCGGTCTAGGCTTGGTCGAGGGCGGCGAATCGCGATCAAAATCGTCAAAGAAATAGCTCTCGCTTTCCACTGAGTCTGCAACTCGATGTTGGCAGTCAGTTACAGAGACGTAGTAAATTTGACTTCTACCCTCTAAGCGAGATGAGCGGGACAGATTTTGACACCATTGAGCAGTTTTTTTGCAGAGATGACTTGCCAATGATTCGGGCTCACTTACATCTCGTGGACACAAATGGAACCGTTGTTTGTGCAGAGGTCGAAGCCGCCGTGGAGCGGTCGTTCCATTGGGTACTGAGGGATTACCCTCAAGTCGATCCGGCGATGATTGCGAACTGGGCTGAAGAAGTAGCTCACAGCATGCAAGAGCGAGCAGCAATCCTTATTTCACCGCAACGCTACGCATACTCCGCACTCAAAGGTAAAGTTCGCGACTGGATGAGGAGTGGAGCGGCCAGAGAGCAAGTCGCCGGGATTGGGCGCGACCTTGAAAGTATTGGCGGCCTGAGTGGTTCTTTTCAGGGCGCTATCGACCGTAAAATACTCTTTGAACAACTAAAAGCAACCCTGAATGAACGGGACAGGTATATTCTCGTTCTGCTCCTGCAAGATAAAACGAGCCCGGCTACTGTCGCGAATGCGTTGGGAACGACTTACTCCGCAGCCGCGAAAGCCATCCAGCGCGTCAAAGAGCGCTTAGCTTCCACATTGACTGGTGCTCGCAAAATAGATGATCCGGGCCACGGCTCACCACAATTTTGCGAGACGAAAGGGTAGATCGTCATTGAACCCGGATCTGATGAAGGACTTCCTTCTTGAGACATTTCCGAATCCCGAGCGAAAAGGCTGTCCTGACGACAAAACGCTAGAAGCCCTGGCTGAGGATAGGCTGCCGGCAGAGCATCCGGCCCGCCTTCATGTTGGATCTTGTTCTGAGTGTTATGCCGAGTATCGGCATTACCGCTTGGATTGGGAAGAATCGAATGCCGTCGCCTCTACGCCCAACTCCGAAGCCATTTCTGGCCCCGTCGAGGTTACGCCTTCCAACTCTTCGCGAGTCCCAAAAACCTCGCGCCTGAGGGCTGTTCCTTTGGCCTTGGCGGCCTCTCTGATTGTGATGTGTAGCGGCGGTTATGTGGCATTTAGGCACTACCATTCAGCGGACGCTCCGAACGTCCAGGTTGCCTCTGCTCAGCCTGTAAGCGCTACGGTTGATCTTTTCAATAGCGGCACTCTGAGAGGGGCTGAAGATGAGACAACCCCGTTGAAAGAGGTCTCATTGCCTGCCGCGATCGTCCACCTCTCGGTTGTGCTTCCCCGCTTCAGCGAAGTGGGCAGCTATAACGTGAATGTGTCCAAAGACAAGACTGGAAGCCAAATCATCGCAACGGGGGCCGGGAATGCCGTTGAAAGAGACGGAGGAAAGGTTTCGGTGAACGTAATGCTCGATCTGCGAGCTGCCAAGCCAGGAGCCTACTTCCTCGCGACAGTGCGCGGCACTGACAACGGAACGTACTACTATCCGCTGAAGATTAATTAGCTCTGGTTGCGGCATCATATGTGTGTGGATATGAATACTCCCCCTA
Source organism: Tunturibacter gelidoferens (assembly GCF_040358255.1). Classification (NCBI taxonomy): domain Bacteria; kingdom Pseudomonadati; phylum Acidobacteriota; class Terriglobia; order Terriglobales; family Acidobacteriaceae; genus Tunturiibacter; species Tunturiibacter gelidiferens. The sequence goes on along the minus strand of NZ_CP132937.1, from coordinate 80,428 downwards.
GCCGTGAATCGGGCCTGACTGGCAAAGCGAAACATGAAGTTCTTGAGCGTGTTCTCAAGGCTCTGGAATCCAAGTTCTACAAACCGGAACTCCTCGGGCATGATTGGCAGAGTGCGGTCAGGATTCATCGTGCCGCAATTGAATCTGCTGCGACGCCGGACGCTTTCGAGCAAGCGATGACAGAGCTGCTCCAGGTGCTCAAAACCTCCCATCTTGGGTTCTTTCATGGAACTGCGCGGCGAGCTTCAAGCCGTGCGGCCCTTAGCGCAACTTACCTCTTCGACGAAACGCCTTACGGCTCACGATGGATATTTCAAGATGTGCATGACGGAGGAGCGGCGGCACTCGCCGGAATAGAACCAGGGAACATCCTACTTCGGGTAGACGGTAAAGAGATTGTGCCGCCTGAGCACCCCGTCTTTCCTATGGGATTAACTTCAACCCTCAACATCGTTGCAAACGATGGAAACGAGCGAACCGTCTCCGTCAATGTGTCGCAACCGAAAGGTAAGAAGCTACAGTTTGTGGAGCCGACGCTTGTTCAATCAAAGAAGCTGGGCGAACGTCTCGGCTACCTCAAAGTTGCGATGTTTCCGGGCATGATCGGTGTTGAGGTCTCAAACGCAATGTCCGATGCCGTTGCGAAGCTAGGAAATATCGGGAGGCTCATCGTAGACCTACGTGGAAATACAGGCGGTGGCGCTGGCGCTCTCCGCCTGATGAGCTTGATTACTCCTAACCGAGTACCGGTCGGCTATGCTCCCAACAAACGTTGGGCTAAGCGTGATCTGGCCACACTGAAAGCCAGGTTCCCGCGCTTGGGCAAGATTCCAACGTCGAAGGGCGCACTCTGGCTGCTGGGTCTGCGTTTTCTGCCAGCACTCATCACCAAGTCACCGATTGTGTTGGAATCGGAAGGCTTGGGGCCGAAACCCTATGACGGAAGAATCGTGTTGCTCGTGGATCGTCATACAGCGAGTGCAGCCGAGATGGTCACGATTTTTGCGAAGGAAAATAAGCTCGCAACGATTGTTGGTGAAAAAACGGCCGGACGCCTACTTTCGGCTACATCGGTGAAGGTCGGCCACGGTTTCCGGTTGGCGTTTCCCACCGGAGCTTATTACACCTGGAATGGAACGGCACTCGAAGGAAGTCCAATCGAGCCTGATGTAGCTGCAGATTTCTCATGGCAGGAGCGGAGAAATGGTGTTGACGGGCAGCTTCAAAAGGCGCTCGAACTGATGGCAGGATGAAGCGCAGAACAGAAATCCGTGCGCAAATGATCGTTTCTGCATGAGAATGGGAGACAGCGCGCCATTGTCTGTCGGCCATTGGAGCATTCACGCCCTTTCGATCCGATCATTCGTGACGCAATGCGTTGATCGGATCGATAGCAGCCGCTCTGAAACTCGGAATCAAACAAGCCGCAATCGTAGCCGCCAGCAATAACATCGGGACCATCGCAAACGTAGCCGGATCGAGTGCCGGCACTCCATATAAAAACCCGGTCAGCAGCCGCGTACACGCCAATGCAACAGCTAAACCGATCACCAGTCCAATTCCAAGCAACGTAAGTCCTTCTCGCAATATCAGCCGCACCACTCCGTTCTTTGATGAACCAAGCGCCAGCCGAATGCCAATCTCGCCCGTCCTCTGTCGCACTGAATAAGTCAACAACCCATACACGCCCACCATCGCCAGCAACATCGCTGTAACCGAGAAGACCGTCAGCAGCGTAGTCTGAAACCGCCTGCGCGCCGTAACCGAAGAAACTAACTCACTCATCGTATGCACATCTGCTACAGCCAGACTTGGATCGATTCCCTTAACCGCTGTCCGAATCTCAGCAACGACACCATCCTGCGGTAGCGATGAACGCACCGCAACATACGCACCGACGATATTCGATTCGTTCCACTCCATCTGCCAGAAGGATCTGTACACCTGCGGGACCGGGGCAGCCTCGAGGCTCATGTACCGAACATCCTTCGCAACTCCAACCACCGTAACCCACGGGCCGCTTTCGCCCTCGCCGGTGCGAATGCGGTGGCCAATCGCATCTCCATTCGCAAAGTATTTCTTCACAAAGGCCTGATTCACTACGGCCACCAACCGATTTCCGGCGGCATCTTCGTCGGAGATATCCCGGCCCTCGACTAATGGAGTTTGCATCGCCGAAAGATAATTCTGCGTAATACCACGCTCTTCCACGAGCTGTTGTTTAGTGTTCGGATAGCCCTCTACGAATAGAGACGCGAGACTCTCCGAGTTACTAAGAGGCAGCTCGTTCACGACTCCCACAGCCTGCATGCCCGGGATCGAGTTTATTCGCTCGATGAGGCCCCCAAAGAAGGCGCGGCGCTTATGCGCGTTGCCGTACTGCGAACTCATCTGTACACTCGCCGTGACAGTTGTAGCAGAGAACCCCGTCGGCACCGAAAGCACGTTTGCATAGCTCCGCAATAGAAGCCCGGTACCCGTGAGCAACACAACCAAAAGAGCGATCTGAGCCACTGCCAGCCCATGTCTCACCCGTTTCCGGTCACCTGCAACTCCACGCATCCCGCTGCTCTTCAAAAACTCCACGAGGTTGATCCGAGTGGCCGACAACGAAGGCAACATCCCGAAAATCACACTCGTTAGCATGGTCACAAAGACGGCGAATCCCATCACACGCAGGTCGATCAGTGCATCGTCCATCCTCGGAATATCGCCTGGATTGAGCTTCAACAACGCATGCAGAAACAGCCACGCGAGCCCGACACCAACCGTTCCCGCTGCCGCGCTTAACATCAACGACTCCGTCAACATCTGACGCATCAACCGGCTCCGCCTTGCTCCCAACGTTGCACGCACACCCAACTCATGCGAACGGGCAGCCGCACGCGCCAGAAGCAGATTCGCTGCATTTCCACATGCGATTAGCATTACAAATCCGACAGTACCCATCAGAAGCCACATCAAAGGCCGCACCTGTCCCAGTGCACTATCTCGGAACGGCTTCACGAAGGCACCCCATCCACGCGTGTCCGGGTTGTGCAGCAGGTTGAGATGCGACATGATCGTGTCCATCTCCGCCTGCGCCTCGCGCACTGATACGCCAGGCCTCAGCCGTGCCAGAGCATAACCGTTTGAGGCTTCTCTGTCGGCCTTCTGTCGAGGCGTCAAAGCCGAAGGAACCCATACATCAGTCGTCTCGACATGCCCATTCCCGTAGGCAAGATCACTCTTCTGCGGGTACCTAAATTCCTCTGGCATCATACCTATGACTTGGTAAGAAACACCGTCGAGGCTTAACGTGCTACCGAGAACATCGGCATGCCCACCCAGCACGGTCAGCCAAAGCGCATGACTGATAACAGCGACATGATCGTTTCCAGGCTGCTCATCCCTCTGGTCGAAGCCACGGCCAAGCTCAGGAGCCACCTCCAGCGTCCGAAAAAAATCAGCGTCCACCTCGGCGGCGCCCACCCTCTCCGCACGATCATTCCCCGCAAGGTTGTAGGTGGTTTGAGCAAACAAAGTCGTTGCCGAAAAAGACCTACTCTGTTTCTTCAGATCAAAGAAATCGGCATCGCTTGGCCCAAAAACCTCTCCCGGGAGATTCCACAGAGGATTAGGCGTAAACGCATATACAAGACGATCCGGCTCCCCGTAAGGTAACGACTGAATCAGCACCGCATTCACCAGGCTGAAGATCGCCGTGCAAGCCCCAATCCCCAACGCAAGCGTAAATACCGTCACCACTGTAAACGAGCGATACTTTACCATCGCTCGTAGACCGTAGCGGACATCCTGCGCAAGATCGTCGAGCCACGCTACACCTCGCGCTTCGTAACATTCCTCGATGGCTGTGGGAAGGTCTCCAAAACTGGCTTTCGCCGCCGACCGCGCTTCCTTCGGCGACATTCCGTGTGCAATATTCTCCTCTGTTTGCCGCTCCAGATGGAATTGCAGTTCTTCGCCTAACTGGACATTGCTCGAATTCTTATCCAAGTAAGACCGCAGGCGCCGACGCAGGCTCTGAAATAAGCGCATTGTTAACCCCTTCAGATGGTTTTCAGGACGACCTGGACCGCCGCTGACAGCCGGTCCCATGATTGCTCTTCCGCCTTCAGCCGCGCACGTCCCGCTTTCGTCAGAGAGTAGTACTTCGCTCGCCGATTGTTCTCAGACTCGCCCCATTCCGCTTCAATCCATGCCTGATGTTCGAGCCTGTGCAAAGCGGGATACAAGGCGCTTTGGTTCACCCGCAGAACTTCCTTTGAGAGTTGGTTGATCCTTTGCGCAATAGCCCAGCCGTGCATCGGCTCCAGGCTCAACACCTTCAGGATGAGTAAATCGACAGTGCCTTGGAGCAATTCGGTGGACTTGGTCATGCATTCCCCTCAATGACTGACAGGAGAATACAAAAAACATGTCTTCGCGGCAAGAGCCGTGCCCTCAGGCCAACGACAATTCTGTCATTGAGGCGCGATGGACGGATTGTCGGTCGCCCTAATCAGATTGTCCCGTTTGGGTCTCCGACAACTTGGAAGCTGGCCCAATAGTACGGCGGCACGCCCTTGTCCAGCAGCTCCATTTGAGCAGCACGGAGGGCATCCACCTTTCTTTGGTGGCTTGCGAGCTGTGAGTAGAACTGCGCCATCAGGTGTTCGGTGGTGTGGTCCTCCAACTCCCATAGCGTGGACACAACGGAGTCGGCCCCTGCCTCGATAAAGGCATTCACAAGGTTTGCTACACCCGCTTCTCCAACCGGCCCGACACCGGTATTGCAGGCTGAGAGAGTGACCAATTTCGCTTTCAAATGGAGGCCGCGGATCTCGCGCACCTGCAACAAGCCATCCTCTGTGCTGGTTGTTTGTTCCGGCGCGAATACCAACGCTGATCGGTCGGGATAGTCCAGGTCGGCGTACCCATGAAGCGCAAGGTGTACAACCTCCGTAGTCTCCATCGAGACTTGCTTGAAACGCGATTCCGTCGCGTCTGCCCCTAAGAGGATCGTGCTTGGATGTGGTAGGTCGCCCGCAATTGTTTCCACTTCTTTCTTACTGTCTGGGAGCGGGATAAGCTGGCTGCGTTGAGGTCCGTTTACAGCTCGTAAAACGGGATTCCGAGTGTCGGCAGGCTGAGTCCAGGCAGCGACACCGATGTATGGCATGGCAACCGCTTCCCTGCTTTCGCTGCGTCTCGATAGCAGCTCGTAGACCGTGGATGATGGTGCTACGTCCACCGTATGTGTCTTGAGGACGTAAGCGGTGTTATCAGCAAGCGCCGAAAAAGGCAGAAGATGAAGTGAGCCATCGGGAACAATCACAAGATCTGCTTTTTCTCTGTACTGCTTGATTGGCTCCATTAGCTCCGAAAAGAGATGCTGTGCGAGAGCTCGATCTTCCTTCTGCTCGTGAATTTCCTTCCTGTAGCGGTTGGCGTCTGCTTCAATCACGCTCTTGGAAGGCAGGCGGTAAGGCGTCACAGTCTCGCGTGTGATGGCGAAAGCATAGGAGTTGGGTTCTGCAAGCACGTATTCGATCAGTAGGGCGTTTGCCGATAGGCTGTGCTGCAACTCCGACAAACGAACTGGATGCGCGATGGTCTGCTGCGTTAGCGCGCTGGGGCTGATCCTCAGCTCAGTGTTGTAGATCGCGCTCGTGAGCGCTTCCCTTCTAGCGGGGTCGTCGGTGTTGATAAGGGCGACGTTTAGCTCCGTCAGTTCCCTCTCTTCCGGCGTGAGCGCGTGAACGGGTTGGCTCGTGTGGTGTTCAAGTGCCTCTGTTTCGATACGCCCCCGCACTTTCTCTAGCATCTGTAATGCTTCGTCGTAGTGCTTTTGAGCGCAAAGAGAAGCGAAGTAGCCCGAGTAAACATCGCTCATCTCCGCAAGTAAGTATCGTTCAATGTTCGTTGTCGCGGCGTGCTGGATCATTTCATCGACCAGGGCGATACTCTTTCGATAAAGAGTGTCTGCTTCCTGGGCGTGGCCCATCTTCTCAGTAATCTCAGCCTTGATTGCGAGATTGCGCGGAACTAGGTAAAGCTCGTCGGCAATGTGGGTGTTCGCTGCAATGGCCGCGTCGATCGCGCCTAAAGCTGCGGTAAGGTCGCCGGTGTGCTCGTAGGCTTGAGCAAGCAACCCTCCTGCATCCGTTACCCCGCGATAGTTGTCGGTTTTTTCTGAAATCGTGACTGCTTGCTTGTAATCCGGGATCGCAGCGTTCCACTCTCCTCGCTCTCGGTTGATGGAGCCACGAGAGATGTAAACCTGCGCCTTATGCTGTTCGTAAATGGTTCCCTGAAGCCGCGAGAGAGATGCGTCGGCAAGAGCCAAAGCTGAATCGTACTGTTTCAATCCCGCAAGCGCGTCGATCTTCGCGTAAACAGCTATCGTTGGGTATGCGAGAGCTGGATTCGACTCTGCAATCTTGATTGCCTGATCGAGCGGAGTAAGCGCCTCTTTAAAGCGGCGAAGCTGCACGAGTCCAGCTCCGAAGACGCTTGCATAGCGGACGGTCGCGGCGGGATCGTGTTCGACTTTTGAAAGTCCCCACGCTCGCACAACCTGCTTCTTAGCTGTATCGGTGTCGCCAAGGATAAAAGCCGCGATGCCCTGCTCGCCTTCAGCTCGTGATGCAAGTTCGAAATGGCGTTGCTTCAATGCCAGCGCCTTTACTTCCTCCCATGTAGACCGTGCCTGTCCCGCGTCGTAATTCGTCTCCAGCATTCCCCGGATTGTGAGAATACGGAGTCTGGTTTCGGCCTCCTGAGCTGCAGGGCTTCCCAGGTCTTGGGTCAGTTGGAAGATTTTGCCCGGAACACTTCCCGATTCGTCTGGTGGGACCTGGCTCACTTCGGCATACAGCGCTTTGGAGCGTTGCTTTTGAGCGTCGAACAGATGCTGCGCTCTCGCGTACAAAGGCTGTGCATCCGCCCAGCGATTCCCCCATGCTAAGGTATCGGCCCTGTCGAGCAAGCCTTCTGCTGACTCAGGGGGAGCGGAGCTGTGGTGCGGTGAGATCAGGTAAAAGTAAGTGCTTCCAAGGACTACGAGGGTGACACCGATAACTGCAAGAATCCTTTTGCCCCAGCTGGCTCGCGACATGGCATCATCTTATCGAAGATGTACACATATTTGTGTGTAGGAAGCTCCCTTGTCCTCAGTGCCTGCTGCGAAATCACGTATCACTCGTTCTTCGTTGTGCCAGCCAACCTCTCTAGGTGGAATCAAGGCGATTAATAGAGAGGTTGACTGGCACGCCCACGACCTAAATGATTTGTTTGCATCATTTCCGTTGCATTTTCCACACCTACCCTTCAGTGTTTTTGCCAGCGTACCTCTCGCCCAGTTGAAATTCGCTGAATTGGGGTGTCAAAACTTCCGAATTAGAGAGGTTGGCTGGCAAAAAGTGGGTCTTGAGGTGCCCTAGACGGGTTCCGATTGGATTTGGGAACACCATAGAGAGGTCCGCTGGCAGCCAGAACAGCGTAGAGAGGTCCGCTGGCAGCAAATAGAGAGGCTCGCTGGCAGAATAGAGAGGTCTGCTGGCATTAAGCGAGAGGAACGCTGGCACAGGTTGTGAGATGTGTGTTGGCAGCCCTAGAGAGGTGCGTTGGCAAAGATAGAGAGGTGCGCTGGCAAAGATTAGGGTATAAACGTAGGCACAACAGCCACTTGCGAAAGCCTACAGTACTTAAAGCGTTTTAAAGTATTTGCTTTTCTTATAGTATTCACCAAGCAACAACAGTTCACACGATGTCAAAATCACTGGCCCACAAAACGGAACGTTCAGCACCGTTGTTGCCTGTTGCTGTTGATCCTGATTTGGTTCGTTTCGAAAAGAATCTCCTGTCGATCGGATTCTTTGGCGCCAATGACTCACGCGACAAGAATCGCACATCACGGCGCATCGAGCAGGTCGTTTTCCGAAATGGGCACAAAGTCAAAGTTGCGGCTGAATTCCGCGGTTCGGAGCAGCTCGGACTTCCTTCTACGACAGATCGAGACAAGTTCATTGCTTTGCTGAAGATACTCAGTGAAGAGCGCATCAAAACTGGCCAGATTGCGAATCCGATCCGCTTTAGCGGCTATCGCATGATTCAGGAGCTGGGCCTGTCGCGCAACGGAGAAATCTACGAAGAAATTGTGCGCTGGGGTAAGCGCATGACCGATACCACGATTACTTCGGAAAAGGTGGTCTATCGCGCTGCGAAGAAGGTCTACTCGGATGAAGTGCTGCACGTTTTCCGCTCGTTTAAGCGCACCGGGGAGAGCAATCTCAACGGAACGGATAGGCAGGAACATTACGAGGTGATGCTCGAAGAGTGGTTGATCGAGAACCTCAATCAGCGGTACGTCATCCCCGAAGATTTCAATGCGTACAAGATGCTCACGCGGCCGACTGCGAAGGGTATCTTTGGCAACCTGCATCTCTGGTTTCATGCTAGCCAGGGGAGGCAGGTCGAAAAAGACTATGCCGAGCTGTGCAATCTGCTCAACGTGCAGGTCTACCCTCATCTGTCGAAGATCAAATCGACCATGGGTCTCGCGCTGAATGAGCTCGTGAACATCAAGTACCTCGACAAATGGGACGTGCAGCCCATGTCCAGCAAAGATGGGTACAAAATCGTACTTGCGCCTGGTCCTGCGTTGATGCGCGTTCTACGTGAGTCATATCCGGAGCAGCAAGAATTGCCAGCGGCTAAATCAGAAGTGTCGAAGCTTCCCTCCTCTCCGGAAGATGAGGCAATCCAGCTCTTGAAGAGACACGGCATCTTGCCCGCGAAGTGCTTGGCGTTAGTCGAGCGCTTCGGCGCTGACTTGGTCTGCGATACGGTCGAGTACCTCGAATCGCAGATGAATTCTGGTAAACGAAACGGCGTCGAGAACCCTGCCGGACTTATCATCTACTCGCTGGAGAAAGATCTTCCCGTCCCTGCTGGGTTCATCAGCAGCCGCCGGCGCGAAGTGATGCGGCAAGCCGCTGAACGCGACCGTGCTAAGGAAGAGGCCCGACAGGCTTTGGAAGCGGCCTACATGCGCTGGGTAGACGGCAAGCGTCAAGAAGCATTGGCGGAACGCTATTCAGGCGACGAACTCGAAGCTAAACTCTCCGAAGTCATCAAGAAAAACAGCAAAGGCGACACGTTCTTCCGGCGTGTACTTCCTGCCCAGCATCGGAACCTCGCACTGCAGCTCATCATGAAAGAGATCCGCGACGGTCTCGTTCTTCCCTCTTTCGAGGAATGGAAGTCGCAAAACGGACAAATTGACCTCTTCCAAGCAAATTGAGCTAAATTCCTAGTTTCCCCTCCCAAATCTCCTTGCAACAAGCGATATAGCTGCGACAAAGTTGCGATAAGCAATATCGCAAACTAGGGTAACGCTTTGTATACTGCTAGTTGTGATACGAAATGTTGCTGCGATATAGCTGCGTCGCTGCGATATAGTTGCAATATCGCAGCGACAATCAATGTCGCAAGAAAGAGTGATTATGCCTGTAATTGCAGTTTCAAATCCGAAGGGTGGAGCCGGGAAGAGCACTACAACACTACTGCTTGCAACTTATCTCGCACAAAGCGGAGCGTCGGTGTGTGTTCTCGATGCAGATCCGAATCAACCGATCATGGATTGGAAGACGAACGGGCTATCGAAAACTACTTTGAAGGTCATCGGTGGGATCAAAGAGTCGAACCTAATGGAGGTACTTGACGCGCAAAACGATCAATTCGTTTTCATCGACCTGGAAGGAACCGCCAGTGTTCTCGTGTCCCGTTCGATTGCGATGTCGGATTTCGTGATTATCCCAGTTCAGGCCAGCGCCGTCGACGTGAGGCAAGCCGGCAAGGCCATACGGGCCGTTAAGGATGAAGAGAAGGTAGCTCAACGATCAAACATGCTGAGGAAGATTCCTTACCGAGTGCTGATGACGCGCACTCCTGCGCCTGGTGCTCCTGTCTCATCAGTACAACGACAATTAGAGTCTGAATTGGTGGACGCGAAGGTGCCACGCTTCCGTATAAGCCTTGCGGAACGTCTCGCGTACAAGGCGATCTTCGTTGAGAGGCTTACCCTCGCGGAGTTGGGTGAGCATAAGGTCGGAAATCTCGAAGCTGCCTATCAAAATGTTCATGAATTGGTAGAGGAACTGGTCGAGACACTCCGCGAGCTCGACAGAAAGAGGTATCCAAATGAGCAGTAAATTTGGCCTCATCGATGATGCTGACGACGTTGTAGAGCATTCAGAGGGAAAGATTGACCTGTCGGGGTTTGCGCCGGTTCAGAAAAGATCTCCTATTGATTTGGCGGAGGTGGATGCGGCCGCGGCTCCGCATGGCTTTGTGAGCCGCGAGGCTGCTCCTGTAATCACAGAACCCGCTACGCATGGCCGCCGCCGCCGCGCAGTGCCGTCGGAGCCTACACGTCATCTGGCGGTGCGTATGGTGCAGTCCCAGTACGATCGGTTCGTCGGCTACGCTGATCGATACAAGCTGACCTATCACGACGCCATTACGAAGCTGTTGGACGCTGCAGGGGAGTAGCACTGTTGCCGCGAGTGGCCTCCAGGTTGGAAAGCTCCTCCAGCATAGCCTCGAACTCGGATCGTTTAGGGCTGCCGTCATCTGCAACCTCTTGAACCTCGTATCTCTTTGCCAACTCGTCACCGTCCGTCTCGATTGCGCGAGCGAGGCTATACATCGCCTGGGCGAGATCCTCGATCGTGCGAAAGCTCACAATCATTTGGCCGGGAATGAACTCAATATTTGCAGGCAGGGAATCGAGCTGCAGTGGTTCAACGTCACGGCGGACAAGGGTGCGGAGCTTCTTGCGTGAGACTTCTCCGCCCTGGGCACGGATGAGCTCCAGTTCAGCCGAAGGATCATTGGCCTTATGGATGCGATCGAGGAACTCGGCAAGTACCTGACGTTCTACTAGCCGCGACCGGCCGATGGCTGTGGTTGGGAGCATCTCCAGTAAGAGTTGGGCGGCGCGGGGTTGCACCTGGAAGAGCGACTCGATTTCCTTACGCTCGTAGTGGGAACGGACGGAAGAGGCCACCGCCCGTCGGATTTCGTGTAGTCGAGTGATCCATGAGATGGGTCGTGGCATCGTCCCTCCTTGGAAGATTCCTTTACGTATTAGGAGTTTAGGATGATTTCCAAGAGAAGGGAATAGCTGCGCATATGCGCATTAACTGTTGTGAGGCTTCTGGATTTATTACCTACGATAATGGCAATTGTCTTAGTAAACTTTTGTGCTAGGCTAAATGCGTGCCAAAAAGCCTCCAGCTGCCCTCCGGCTACCACGAGCTCCTGCAGGAGCTCAAAGGACGTATCCGTACCGCCCAGGTTCGCGCCGGCCTCGCTGTCAGCCGGGAGCTGGTGCTCCTCTATTGGTCGATCGGCCGGGATCTCAGCCAGCGGTTTGCGACCGAGGGGTGGGGAAGCAAGATCAATGAGCGCTTAGCGAGTGACCTGCAGGCTGAGTTCCCCGGTGTCGAAGGCTTCAGCCCTCGGAACTTCCGCTATATGCGTGCTTTGGCCGAGGCCTGGCCGGAGCCGGAGATTTTGCAATCGCTCATTGCCAAATTGCCCTGGGGCCACAATCTGAGGGTTCTGGACCGGATCAAGGATCGTCCCACCCGAGAGTGGTACCTGCGGGCCGCGCTCGAATACGGCTGGAGTCAGGATGTCCTGGTGCTTCAGATCAAGAGCCGGCTGCACGAGAGGGAAGGGAAGGCCCTGACCAATTTCCAGCGTGAGTTGCCCCCTCCAGAGTCGGATATGGCGGAGCAGATCCTCAAAGACCCCTACAACTTCGATTTCCTGACTGTGACCGAGGCTGCGAAGGAGCGGGAGATCGAGCGGGGACTCTTGATCCATCTTCGCGACCTTCTCCTGGAGCTGGGCCGCGGCTTCTCCTTCGTGGGCAGCCAAGTCCCGCTAACGGTGGACGGGCAGACCTTTTACATCGACCTGCTCTTCTACCACGTCCGCCTCCACCGCTACTTCGTCTTCGAGTTAAAAGTGGGAGCCTTCCAGCCTGAACATGCCGGCAAGCTGGGCTTCTATCTTGTGGCGGTGAACCGCACGATGCGAACCCCGGTCGAAGGACCGAGCATCGGAGTTCTGCTATGCGAGAGCCGGAGCGGTCCCATCGTGGAGTTCGCTCTGGAGACCATCAATCAGCCGATCGGCGTCTCGACGTATCACGTGACTCGCGAGCTTCCGGCGCCCATGCAGGAGGAGCTGCCCACCGTCGAGGACCTCGAGGAGGTCGTCAACAAGCTCCGCACAGAGATAGAGACGTTGCGGAGGGAGCCGAGCGATGAGGGATAAATCCTTCTGTATCAATAGAAAACGTGGGATCGTCCGGTCCGGTCAATTTGGCAATGGCCCATTGCCAAATTGGGATTTGAACACTCATCGCCCTGATGAAACCTTTCGCACCCGCGCCGGGGGACTGGTATGAGTGCCTCGCTGGCGCTGATGCACGCGGCGGATGCGTCTCCGCTCGACCGCGCGGCGGCGTTCCAGGAGTTGCGGGAGATGGTGCTGAACTCCGTTGCGTCTGAACACTCGAAGCGCAACTATGCCAAGGCGCTGGATGAGGTCTTCGCCTTGTGTGAGGCGCGTCAGCAGCCACTATCGCGCGCTCTCTTGATGGAGTACCGTGCCGCCATGCTGGAGAAGAAGCTGGGCGCGTCGACCGTGAACGTTCGTTTGTCCGCCGTGCGCAAGCTGATCGGCGAGGCGCAGCGCAATGGAATCATCGGCGTGGAGGAGGCCGCCAATCTCTCCGGCGTTCCCAACCTCTCCCAGAAGGGAACCAGGGTGGGGAACTGGCTCACGCGCGAACAGGCCAAGGAGTTGCTCACGGTCCCTGACCGCTCCAAGATCAAAGGCAAGCGCGACTATGCGATTTTGGCGCTGCTGCTGGGCTGCGCTCTGCGGCGGCAGGAGCTGGCCAGTCTGGACGTTGAAGGTATCGAGATGCGGGAGGGCCGATGGGTCTTGCCCGATCTTTGTGGGAAGGGCGGCCGACTCCGCACCGTGGCGATTCCACTCTGGGTCAAGCACGGAATCGACGCCTGGATGATCGCGGCCAAGATCGAGGACGGCCGCCTGCTGCGGCCGCTTTCCAAGAGTGGGAAGTTGATTGGGGAGGAGCTGGGCGACTGGGCGATCTGGTCGGTGGTCGAGCAAACGGCAAAGCAGATTGGGATCGAACGATTCGGGGCCCATGATCTGCGCCGGACCTGCGCAAAGCTCTGTCGCAAGAACGGCGGCGATTTGGAACAGATTAAGTTTTTGCTTGGGCATAGCTCCATTCAAACGACGGAGCGATATCTTGGTTCGGAGCAGGACCTTGCCGTTGCTGTAAACGATAATTTAGGACTGTGAGTCAGTGAGGACTATGGAAGACCCCGTTGTCGCAGCTGCTCAACTCGCATTCTCGGTGCGAATAAAAAACTCTAGTGATGTTTCCGAAAATACCAAGAACGCACAGGCCATTGCGAAAGGCTGGCGCAGGGCGGTCCATGAACTTGACCCCGACCGGTTTCACATTGAGGCTCTAGTCGACCCTGAACTTGATCAGAAGATCGACGTGGTGGATAGAGAGACATCTTGCGCATATGAATTCAAGGTGTCGGGGAAAAATGCGGCGTCGGAATTCTATAAGGATGTGGTGAAGGTCATCATCTGGAACAAGGGCCGCAAAAAAAAGTTGTCGAGCCTCGTGTTTATTACCGAGGAAAAATACGGCCGACCGTACCTCGATGCTCCTATGCCGAAGGCGTACATAAAACACCTGGCGCACGAAGGGTTAACTGTTAGCGTTGCATATGTGCGTCATGAGTAGGTCGATCTCGATGCGTCCAAACCTCCATGCCTAATCTGTCACCAGAATCCGCAAAAGCATTCTCGGACCAGTTTCGCGCTGCGCGGTTGGCTGCCCTTGCCGATGCTGAGGCCTTCGACGGGATTATCCACGTGGTTGAACGGCTGGGGAGCTATCTCACAAAAGAACGGCTAGGCGACAAAGGAGACCACGGCGGTCTCCACGAATATAAAGATGAACTCTGTGAATTCGCGAAAATGTCGAGTGCAAATTGTCCTAACCGTGGGGACCGTAAGCACCTTTTAACGCCGTTTGAGACTCTTTTCAAATTAGTGAAGGACGGCCGGAATGACGCATTGCATCAGGGCGCTTTTGCTCGCCACCTAACAAAGCACGCAATCGAACTTGCCATCATATTGGAGGACGCCTTGAGTACTGAAATGAACCCAATCGTCATGGATTTCCTGGTTCAGAACCCGGTTTGCGGAGAGCTCTGGCAGCCAGTTGCATTTGTCCGTCAGCAGATGTTGGCAAACTCGTTTTCGTATATACCAGTGCTTATTAGCGCAAATGATTGGCGCGTTGTTTCCGACGCTGGAATAGCGAGGTTTTTAGGCGGGAGCAGGGGTGGAAAACCTCGCACCCGTCTTCTATCTAAGACCGTCGAAGAGGCCTTTGACGCATCTCAAAAGCCGCTTGGATTTGCGCCCGCAATATCAGTTGCAGCGACGGCGACTCTTGAGAGCGCTTTAGAGCTTCTGGAAAAATCATCAATCCTGGTCGTCCCGAATCCTTCGGGAACCGGGCTTCTGGGTATTTTGACGGCCTTCGATCTTTTATAGGGGTCCCGTCAGAATTCGAATTCTAAAGCACGTTAAGACGCCACATGCCAATAGAATGTGCCGTAAGCGGATAAAGGCACCGCTTGAGAACGAGGATCGAATGTCTACGCTAGAAGCAGCATTGCAACGGTTCGAGGCGACCGAAGCCAATCTCGAAAAGTTAGAAAAACTTTGGGAGAAGATTTTTGCCCTCATTCCGAGTGGACCGGCTTTCGGTGCGCCCGCCGATTACGACGAACTATGCTTAGCATTCCAGGGTATCTTGCCGGCTTTGCCGGCAATCGGCGGTGTGCGTGTAGAGGATCGGCTTTTCGACTATGACGATATTGGCCGAATGCGTATTGATGTCCTTGAAATAGGCGAGATCGATGCGCAAGTTTCTGTCGAAAATTCTTTAGAAGAACAAGGAAAGAAGTTGCGCGAGTATCGCTTCCTACTCAATGCAAAACGCCGGGAGCTAGTGCGGGGACGTCTCCTGGCTCTAATCGATGAGGTAGACGAGATTCTAAGACTACTCATCCCAAGCGTGGACGGCGCACCCATCAATCAACACGTTCAGGAGCCAAACTGGTCTCGTTTGAAGGAGGCGATTGAGGAGATCGCTACGCTTCTCGGTAGCAATCCTAAACCACCCCGCTGGAACGAACTTTCACGACATCTGTATTTCGGGATGATAGGAGACCTGACCGACATTCACACAATGGACTGGCCCGCCGTTAAGGGAGGCTTGCGGGTTGGGGTTTATGGCGAACACGATCCTGTGCCGGTCGGAGTTGCCGACCTTGACGATATCGTGGCGGCGCGTCCGCAAGGACCCGTTACCTCGCGATTGAATTGGTCTGCGCTCACCGACGAAGAATTTGAGAGGCTGATGTATTCTCTTATCGGCGAGACGCCCGGCTATGAAAATCCGCAATGGCTGCAACAAACGCACGCGGCGGATCGAGGCAGGGACTTGTCTGTTGTAAGGGTCGAAATAGACCCCTTAGAAGGTGTTCGCCGCCACCGGATCATCATCCAATGCAAACACTGGCAATCGCGAAGCGTAGCAGTTGGGGATGTTAGCGATGTGCGGAGTCAGATGGAGCTATGGCAACCGCCGCGCGTCGATGGCTTAATCATCGCCACGACAGGGCGATTCACTGCGGACGCCATTGCGCTGATTGAGCAACACAATCAAGCCGACCGGGCCCTGCACATAAGCATGTGGCCGGACAGTCATTTGGAAAGATTGCTGGCCGCGCGCCCGCATTTGATTGGTGAATTTCGGTTACGACAGGCCAGGTAACCACCGGCTTATCCTCGGGTGTCCGGAGTCGTGTTCTGCGACCCCCGCCTCCTAATCACTAAGCAACTTCAGCAATCAATGCGGACGGATCGAATGTCACTAAAGCATCTTTGGTAATGCGGGCTCCCTGATCGCCTTCTTCGAACGTATAGGCAATCAACGATTGGCCTTCCCGACTCGGATGAAGCTGTCGTCTCAGAAATTGGTAAACAGACTGATCGTGTAAGCCAACAACTATCTGCCAACCGAGGACATCCTTCAAGAACTTAAGCACGTTACCGAACTCTTCAATGTGAATTTCATCCATATTCTGAACGGGGTCATCTAGCAGCAAGAGCTGCAGTCCTCCAGAATGAGATGTTGCCAGGGCAAGGAAAAAAGCAATAGCGCATGAGTTGAGCTCACCTTGACTGAACACTGCTTCGCCTGGAAAGCTATGGTCACCATACCGAGCGCACCAATCTACTTCTGGCTTGTGACGTTTCATCCTAACGTCTGAGACCGTGACATCGAAAAATGGGTTTTTCGCTAGGCGTCTAAACAATTCTTCAAAAGTGTCCTTGGCCCTGCCAAGAACAAAAGTTTTTATGATATCGTCTATTCCTGAACTGAGCCTCCTGCGAACCTCTTGTGTCGTCTCAATGAACAAATTCAGGCGTTGGTGAGCGTTCTGCGCAGCTCCTAATCTCCCAGTTATAACGGCGACGCGCTCTTGCGCTGTCTTCAATTGTGTACGTAAATTAACAGATCTGATTTGACTTGCAGATATGGAGGCCCGGACTTCGCCGAAGGCATCCGACAGCACTTTTAGCCCTTCGATTTCATTCGCTGCAGAACGCTCACGGTCGCTAGTAATTTGGGCAATTGCATTGAGTGAATCAGTGTCAGTGACCTTGCCCTTGAATGGTTCGATGAACGAAGCTAGTTCTGTCTCGAACTGGAGAACTTCTGTCTTTCGACTTTCAAGTTTTGAGTTCAATTCTTCAAGTGCTCGAACGCGAGAACGTTTTTCTGACACTCGCAGCTCCAATTCTTTTTGGAGGCCACGCGCCGCTTCCTGCACTGACGATTGTTCCGCCCGAAGCGAGGCAATCTTATCTGAAATGTGATTATTCAGGTTCACAAATGATTGGTCGCAGACCGGACAAACATTGAGATCCTCGACTCTCTGGAGATGTTCTAACGCTGTTATCAATCCCAATCGAGCATCAGACTTTGTACTTGCAAAGTTTGGGTCGTTCAATCTCTCTCTCAATGCGGAGATTGCGAGATCAGAATCTACGTTCTGCTTCTCAGCAGCGATCTTTTGGGACTCAAGATCGCTTTGCAACGCTGCTGAACTGTCAATGGAGCTTTTTCGAGCGACGAATCGAGCACATCGCGTAGCCATATCTTCGGCGTCTTGTTTATCTGTGAATGCAGCCTTAAGTTTCTGCTGAAGTTCCACGTCAAGCTTTTGGATAGCTTGCTCATTTTGTAGATCGATCGGAACTTCCAGCTTGGCTGCAACCTTCGTCAGTACTATGTTCCACTCTGCGAAGTCGGGTGCTGTCGAGTCTATAGCGTTGATTTGTGATTGTAGAGATTCGATTGTTCCTTTAAGCTGCCGATCCTCTTCCTCCAGCATTTCGACACGGCGTGTCACGAGGGAATATTCCCGAGAAGACCGAGAAATCGCAGCCTGCCCCAAGGCCTGCTCCAGCCTAAACACATTCTCATCCAATGCGAGCGAACGAATGACCTCGCCTAATCCAGCTGAATCGCTAGTGACCAACCTTCTAATGTCTGATTGCTGCAGGTATGTGGCGTGCTGAAATAGATCGGTTTCGGAGCGAGTCAGGCCTCTATTTATTGTAGCGACTTTATGACTTTCTAAAATCGCCTCTGCGAATCGCGGACGCGACCCCGATCTAAATTCGAGATTTATCCGCGCTGGTAGTATTGAATTCCTTGCGTTGACTAAAACAGATGCTAGGTCCGGGACATGCTGAATACGACGGATCGAACCTGTCAATAAGAGTTCAATCGCGTCATAGATACTAGTTTTTCCCGATGCATTGCGACCATAGAATAGGATGACGTCGTGGTCGAGGTCCATCGGCTGCACCTCATTTACGAACCCCCGGAAGTTATCGAGGTTAAGTTTTGTCAATCGCATGATCTACCTCCGCAACAAACCTCTGCATTTCGTCCAAAAGCCTGCTAACCAAATCTTCCGGAGAGCTAGACTTTTCGGTCATCGAAATTAGTGAGCCAGCGTCGTAGCCTTGAAGTATTGTTGCAAGATCACCTGTTGCAGATGCTTGGTCTTTGCTTCGGATGAGTGTGGGATTACTAAGAAGTGACAGATGTTTCTCGACTTCCGTCATTTGCATGGTTTCAGCAATGACAAACAGGCGAGCCGTTCCACTCAGTTCATTTTCAATCGAGCTCAGGACTTCAGCTGAAATGATTTCGGGGACAAGAAGGACCAAACTTAGAAGAGCAAGTTTGTTATGCGAATGCAAGGACCAGACGAAACTCTGAGCTTTTCGAATACTCACGCGAAGACCTTTAGCAGTCGTCGTGGTCCGACGCTCGACAGCGACGACTGATAGAGGATCTGAACCCACTAAAATCGCGTCGAATTCCACCGTAAACATCCGACTATCAAGAGAAAATTGCTTAAGACCACACCGACTTTCGAGGAAATTGATTATCTCTGGGACGGTCCTCCCGAACTGCTCCATTTTAGACCCCCAGCTCTGAGCGCAACCGCGAAATTAGGTCGGCAAAATCGCTCGCGCCGAATATTACATCGGGATTTACGAAAGTTCGTATTGCAGTTGCGATTCCCGGGAGGTGCTTTGCTAAGACCGGCCTCGGCGCGAATGATGGGATAGTGCCCACTTTGTACTCCGAACACGGGATGATCAAAACTTCAAAAGAAGGAAGCGGACCAAGCGACGCCTCAAGGTCGTTTAGATAGCTTGTCACCATTGGAACAACAGCCGGAGCGTATGTTCCATAGACAAAACATACCGTTCGTACCGCACCGGTACTCTCTATGAAGTTTAGCCCAGCAATCTCGTTATTGAGCGACAGCGATAAAGCCCTACCTGCCTTAAGCTCGACAAAGGCGGCTATCAAAGTCAACAACACCAGATCCTTAATACGGTCGAATCTGAAGGGACGGTACAAATTCGGGTGCTGAACTCGACCCTCAATGAACATTTCCCTAAGTTCCGACAGTCGGACTGGTATCGTGCCAACACTTTCGTCGTAGGTACGTAGACCAGGAAGACCAATTGCGTCGTCTAGAAGTGACGGAAGATCGACTTCCAACAGATGGTGAAGCCTCCGCACCAGTTCATCCCATTCGGCATCACTCCATCGCGTAAAAGCCCGCTCGGGTCGAGTTTGTTGCCCGGCTAGCTCAACGGCTTGCTTGAAGCGAGTTCGCAAGGCTGCGAAATAAAGCGATGTAAAAGTGTCATTTGCGTACATTCGCAGATGATGATCGGGTCGATCTCCGCTCAGTTGTAGTGCTCCAGCGGTAAGGTCTTTATCCTCTGCAACAAAATACCGAGCTGCAGGGAGTGCATTTGCTTTTCTAAGAACATCGATCACTTTTGTCGGGACCATGAGCGTGTAGTCAGAACCGGAATAACCCGAAAACAAAGTCGGTCCGCTCAAAAACTCGGTCACTGCGTCTTGTCGCCATCCGTTTGCAGCCGCGACCTGCAATTCGGGCGTCGTGATCACAATCTGTTCACATTGAGTCGGGTATTGAGTCGCGCAACCATGCACTTTGGCTAAAACTGCCGTGTTTCGCTCACCCCTCTGTAACCATGTTGCGTCATCCTTTGCGACCGTGAGGAAATCATTAGTCGGTTTTGAAGTGGAAACCGCGACCGCCTTTTCGATCAAGCGATCCCAATTCGTAGTTAAGACCCGCGAAATATTACCCTCAATTAAGAGATAGGCGATGTAAAAATGAGAAACATCCGGGACTGCACGTTCAAACTGTTCAATGTCGATAGCCTCCAATAACTCTCGCTTTGAACCATATACACTCTCTACGTCTCTGAATACATCGCCATAGGTGTTGATTAATTCGTTGCAAATATCTGCTTGTACAGCGTCGGCCAGTCCGCGAAATTCATCTAGTGTGCAAGGTTGTGCGGTGGTGATTCCCATATCAGCGAGTCGGAGATGAAATACCTGTCCACGGCTGACCGCCAAAAACAATTGGTCTGCTTGCGCAGTATGGGGCAGGTTGCGAAACGCGGATGCAATCAGTTGAGCAAGTAGGGGAAGTTTTCTTCTTGAGATACCCGAACCCAAACAGAGGGCCAGTCGCCCCGTGCCTTCAAGAGCTCTGTCCGCGCTGTCGAGTTGTTCAGTGAATCGAAGAGCCACGGTCTCTGGCCTTGCCTTGTGAGACGATCAAATTGAATATTACCAGTAGAATCAAACATTTAGCGACAAAGTAAAATGCAAGGGAAAATTACCGCGATATGTCGATCTTCTCTGAGCCGGGACGCATGAGCTGCAACGTCGCTTCAGGCCAGGTGCTGAAATCGTCTAGGATTCAACAGCTCAGTCATTGCGGGACGTTGCCAAGCTGCTTCGATCTGGTACATCAAAGGCATAGTGCGCACAAATATGCGGGCCCATGAATCTGAGCCGGGGGTTTAATCGTTACTTCGCCAGCGCTGATGTACTCTATGATCCGTAATAGCTCCTGAGAACAACACGAATGCAGATAGGTTGGGTTAAACCACCAACGCCGATTTCCGGCCTCGATCATCTCGGGACACAATCACCATGCACATTGATCTATGCGCAGTTACTGCCTGGCATCACGAATGTTACGGATCGAGCCCGTTATTATTCACTCTACCCATGGATAGTCCGTTCGCTCGATCTGCGCTATAAGGGTGACTCTCTTGACCTGTACGTCGATCTTTATCGCCGCGCGGATTGTCTGCTCACCTTGATCTCCGAGCGGCATGCACGCCAGCTTAAAGATGAGCATCACGGTCAGTCGATGATCGGCCGGCTCCGACTGGTGCCCGCATTAACGAGGCTTGAGGGCGGCGAGCCGCTTCGACTCTCAACCTACGCTACCCGCTCGGATGACTCGAATGACAGATACTTTCAGAATCGGCTCGGAGGACTTGGTCAGTATTATATGGGCCAATTAGCAGAGCTTCGCATCCTGGATACATCGCGTGGTCCATGGGTGACATACACGCCCAATGGCGGAACACCACTGGCAAAGACCTTGGACGAGTTACAGGGCGCCGATCAGTTCTGGCAGACCGTTGTCGAGGATCTCGTTACCCTGCAGGATCTCGATGACTTGGTGCAGTTCTGTATATGCGGAGCTTCCCACCATGAAAAAGAGCACAGACAGTTGATGGATCTCTTCTTCGTAAGAACGCCGTTCTATGCAGAGCGAACAGCACTTGGAGATTATGATCCAGTCTTTCGCCGCGATTCGCTGCGCCTGCTCTTGCACCTCGCGGGCGCCCTTTCAAAAGAGAGTCCAATTCGAATTAGCGAGGATAGCTTCCGCGCTGCCGTGTACAGCGGAACTCTATTCGAAGATCGACCATGGCAACTCCCGGCTGATCTCGTAAAGACGCGCACCCTTTGGTCCATCTACGAACGAAATGATCAACTCTCGATGGCTTGCCTGTGCGTGTTTTCATCTGCTCTCCAGGCTCTTGAGGTCGAAGCGAGGCTCGGACAGACCTTTCGCACAGTCGAGAAGTTCGCGGCTTACTTGTCGCGTCAACCGGCCCTATCAGAGAGCCTCACCGACTTGTTGAGCTTGGGAAGCGGCCCGGCATTAGGACCTGGCGCCACGTTTTCCGACCTTGTCGAATACGTGCGGAAGACACATCCTCCCGTTGAGCGCTGGCAAGACGAAAACCATGAGATCAATCTGGCAGCGGGCCTGGTCTCGGATCCTCCGACGGCCGAGACGTATCCTCAAACGCTAGTCTCTGCGCTCAGGGTGCTTGCTCTTTTGGTAAGCCACGAGTCCTCGTTTCCGGCCGGTTATGGCGACTTGCTGTTAAGGACTTCCGATCTTGAAAACTATCCGATCCATCTCGTTTCCTTTGTAAAACGCGTCGAACACTGGCGCAGTCTTTCCTTGACTGAAGTAATTGAGGATTTGATTGTCTGGTGTCTGAACACACATCTTTCTGTAGCTCTTCGAAAGCTACGTCAAACACGACAGTGCAGCTTCCATCTGCAACCCTCCGAGTCGGGTCTGGAGACGCTCGGAACAATCCCGCATCCGGTGTCCACCTTGCCGCGAATCTGGCAGGCGCTACAGATACTCACTGATCTCGGCGCATTGGCGCCCTCTGGATCCTCGGTTACCGACGCATCTCACGGACTTGAGATCACTCCTTTCGGCCGTTCGATCCTGGAGGGTACTGATGCCTGAGCCCCCCTCTCATTCGCCCATACAGGCACAGGTGTCTCTCAGCGAGCTGATCGATCGAGGAGGGTTCGAAGCCTCGCTCATCACCACATTCAATGCAAACTTGCCATTCTATGAAGAGTTTGTGCTCCGCCGTCTGCAGGCGAAGAACTGCCGGCGAAACTTTGTCCTAATGGACGCTGCCCAATGTGCTTCTGCCTGGCATTCAGAAGCCAGCCGACCTCGCCATGCCGGATTCGAATACACGCTGATTCCGATGCACACGAAGGGAGCGTTCCATCCGAAGATTGTGTTTCTCCTGGGGCCTAAAAAAGCTGCTATTTCTGTCGGCAGCCACAATCTTACCCTTTCCGGGTTCGGCATCAATCGGGAGGTCACAGGCCTCGTCGAATTCTCAAATGCTGACCCGAAGGATGCGCAGTTCATTCGAGCCGCGTGGATTGAGCTCTCGCGTTGGATACAGAACGAAGGCGCCCATACGCCTCGTGAGCTGATCGACTTCGCCCTCGAGCTGAGCCGCTTCATTCCGGAAAGCGCCATGGCGATAAACGAAGAAACTGCGCCTCGATTCCTCGCCCAGTCGGACCAGCAGAGTTCTTTGTTTAGCGCTCTGCGGAACTCGATTCGCTTTGTACCACACCGCATTACAGTTGTAGGAGCCTTCTTCGACAGCGAACTTGAGTTTCTCATACGTCTACGCAGCGTCTGGCCCCTCGCCGACATAAAAGTAGGCGTCGATCCATCGACCGTCTACCTGCCGAACTTAACCCAAGACCCCAAAGTTGCCTTTGTGGACGCGTCGCAGGTTCTGAATTCCTCACCCCATCATTATCTTCACGCAAAGGCTCTCTACTTCGAAGGCGAGCGGGCAGAAGATGCAGCATGGCTCAGTGGCAGCGCCAATCCCAGTGCGCCGGGATGGGGACTTCGCGCACCCAATGTGGAAGCAGTTGTGCTTGTCCGCGGGGCGCTGGCTCGCGGCACCGCGACAGAAATGGGTTTTCTCAAACTGTTTGATCTTCACGAGCTTTCACGAGAGGCATTGGAGATCGTCGTTTCGCGTACGGCGGAGAAACATCAGGTAGAAGGGGATCAACACGAAATATTACTGGTTGGAATCGCTTCTGAAGCGGAGCCAGAGATCATCATTGACCTCTCGTTCGCCAAGGCGAACTCCGTTCAAGAGTTGACTGACTCCGACTCCTGGTCAGTGCAGATTGAAGAGCCGTTGAAGGATCTCGTTCCCGTTGGGCTCCTGTCGACTGTCCGTGAAGACCAACGTCTCATCCTTCATTTCTCTACTACGCCGCGGACGGTCCGTTCTCTTGAACTTTATCGCAATGGAGGATTTGTTGCCCGAGTTCTGGTTCACCACCCGGCAATCGTAAAGAAGCAGTCGAGTTCATCGACGCAACGGCAAGTCCGTGATGCCATCGGGGCGCTCGATAGCGGTTCCGCGGATCTCTCAAGTTTGATTGCCATAGTCAGCAAGGTGATTTTTTCGGAGAGTACCGAAAAGCTCCTGAGCGGTACTGACGGGCAAGGGCATTCACGCGCCCATAAGAATGACGGCAAGGAGCGGGAGATTTCTCGACCGGAATCTTTGGAAATGGCTTTTCCTGCCTCGCGTGAGAAGCGGAAGAAGGCGCGGATGTTGTCGCATGGCGACCTGGTGGAGCTCATCGACGCGCTCATTCACAAACTTTACGTCGCGCCACTGGTCTCTGTAGAGCAGAAGGCTGACGGCACAGGAGGGCCCGAAGACGGAAACGGAAATGGAGCCGAAGGGAACCCCGTTGAACCAAATGAACCCCGGCAAGAATTATCCGATAAGGTGATCGCAGCGGCAGTCACATCCAAGGCAAAGACACTCATGAACCGCATGATCAACCGCCAGAAGGCGGTATCTGTCGAGGCAGCAAAGAAAGATGCTTCCTCGGAGTCCAGCGTTTCTGCCGCTGCAAAGACCGTCATCATGCAGCTGACGGCCGTCATAGCCCTTCTTCGCGAACTCCGCCGGATCGAGAACAGTGCCAGGTGGTCCGCCAGGGGGCTAAAGCTCCTCGATAAAACATGGCTCACACGGCTTTTTGAAGCGTCGATGCCATACCTCTTTGCGAAAGACAAGGGTCTAGCCATGCGAGCACAATCCGGAATCGAATCCTACGCTGAGCTCGATGATCTCTATGTCCTGCTGACGTGGCTGGCCTGGGTTTGTGGGTTTGATTTCCGGGCTCCGGTTCGGCCGCGCTGGGATCTTGGCGCCGAGGAACACACGTTCCAGTTGCACGGAAATGGATACCTGACCCGGCTGATGCCGCTCGTCGTCGAATCAGAAAGTGTCGATCAACTTTGGGCAGGGATTGAGAACTCAATCTCGAGGTCGGCGATCGCAAAGGCCGAGGCACAAGCATGGCTGAACCGAAATGCGCGACACGGTGAAAAGCTACTCGACGTGCTCACAGCACCATCAAGAGCACTGCTGACCTCGAAACGAAAGCTCGCTGAAGGTGATCTCGCATGGCTTCCAGGCCTCGGGGATCACTTGGTTGTCATCACCGAGATCAATGACGCCTCGCTCAAGCTGTGGGACTTCGAGCGCGAGCACGGGTACAGTCCATCGTTTGTGAGAACCTATATTCCATAGGCGCGCCCTGACTTGACGCTCAAGGCGTAGGCTATTTTCTTGCGTCGACAATCCGGAGCAAATGGTTGGCAAGCATGATGATTTCCACTGCTTCAGCAGGGTCGGCCAGGTTCACGTCGCGGTGGGAATGCGGGTTCTTATAGGAACCTATGGCTCCTGCGAACAACGCCGAACGCGCCTCCTTCTCTCCATCTTCCGCCAATGGGTCAGTCAGCGGTCCGTTGCCCGGATCGAACGCCTTGCGCATAAGTTTTGTTCCGAGAAGGTCATTTGGAAGACCGGACGCATCGCGTACTGCAACTTCCACCGCCTTCATTGCCTGAAACGCCGCTACGTCGAATTCGCTCCGCATAAATGCAGACCACACTTTATCGGCAAGCCGGGGATGTAAGCACTCCTTTGGAAGCATCCGGCTGACGGCAAAGCTCGCAAAGTCCGTCTCGTTCTGGAATTGAAGAGCCCGGCGACTGAGAACGCGAGTATCAGAACCTCCCCCTGCATTCGGCGCGGGCACAAGGAGAGCCTGCGCAATCAGCCAGGCCCATGCTTCTGCGATTGCAAGGTTGATCTGATTCCTAAATTGCTCATCGTATGGCGGCCGATAGTTCGGCAGATAATTTTGAGGCCAGAGCTCATCAATGAGATTCGAGAATATAAAACCGTCAATCCCACGATTCTCACAGCGTTTGCGCATGAGGAAGATCATCTTGCCGCCGAGCTCCTCTGCCCGCAGACTAAGGAGAACCTGTAGATCCGGAATCGCGCCTGGGAGTTCGTGCATATTTGCCTCTATAGCGATGATAGGCGATTGCTCACCAGGAGTATTAGAGATTGGTGGATGAGGCGATGTTCTCGCCTCACCCACGGAGCCGACGATTACTCGTCGCCGGCACCGTCCGAAGGATCATCAGCGGCCTCGATCTTTGAGAGCCGCTTCATGCTGTCGGCATGGACCTCGGCTATGCGGTGTTTGAACGTAGTGCCTTCGACCTCGTCTTCGACCTCGCGATACCGCAATGTGCCTTCAAGAGTGATGAGCTGCCCCTTCTGGAGCGTCTTGGCGAACTTCGAGAGGTTCCTCCAGGCGAAGACGCGGTGCCATTCGGTGCGGGTTTCGTATTCGCCTTTATCGTTCTTCCAGCTTTCCTGGGTTGCGATGTTGAGGACGACGTACTCTTTGTTGTTCTGAGCGGTTTTGGCTTCTGCGTTCTGCCCGAGGCGGCCGATGAGGATGACTTTGTTGAACATGGTGTTTAGCTCCGTTTCTTTTGGTTTGTCCGCTGTCTGCGGTACATGCTTGCCCGGAGGGTGTGCCGTGCGACCCACTCCCAAGGCGACTGGATGGAATCTACGGAAAGGGACCCCAGCTTGCCTGGGGCAAGGAGTCCGCACCTCTTGAGAGGCGCGTAGCGGATTTTGGGAAGGAGAGCGTGCGTCCGAAGGGCGGGGGTGTCTTGAGCGCGGCACGCTGAACGCAGATAGAAAGGCAAACCGGAAGGGAGCCGCCTGTTCAACGGCCTCTCTCATGGCGCGAGTTGCAAAAGCCAGCTCAGAAACTAGAAGAGTCATCCCACGCGCGGGAGGAAGAACGAAAAGGGCAAACGCAGCACCGATGCTCATCGTCCGGTCCATCTCCTCGCCTTCTCCATCGTCCTGCGAATGTAGGCAGCTCGTTTTGTAGGGCTGGGATCGCGGGAGAGATAGTCGTCTTCAAGGGCACGTTCAATCCGTTCCTCACTCATGCCATTGGCATAAGCGGCGACACAGAAAGCGATGTCAGCGGCGGCGGGACGGTCCTGGTACTTGATCGAAGTTCGGAATCGTTCAAGGGACAGACTCGATAACCTCGGCCCCCTATGCGGAGAAAGAGAACTTTGCAGCCGTTTCGCCTCGCGTTCCTGCTCTTGGGCCTCGTATAACTTCGTTATCTCTTGCTCGAAGGCCTGCGCCATCGGGTATTGCTGTCCGGTGTAGCTGTGCAGATGAACGAAAGGGAAGAGTCCGTCAGGCTTGCGGTATTTGGACTTGCAATTCGTAAAGCCGGGAAGCCGCCCGAACCGCCTCCAGTCAGCCGCGCTGGGATCGGCATCATATCGCCCCGCCAATGTCTGCGCCGCGAAGCTTCCGAGGACTTTCGGGAATACCCGTGAGTGCTTGAGCCACGCCTGGAAATTGCCGGCGCTGGTCTCGATCAGGGCACACGGATTGAAGCCGTCTGCCGAGAGCCTGGCGAGCGAGGTCTCGTTAAGATCGTCGAGCGCGGTGAAGCGATGCTCACCCGATGGACGAATGTAGATGTGCGAGCCGTGGGCATTGCGGTACTTGAGCAGAGAAAGCCTGTCGAGGACCGCCGCGGCCGAGATGCGGTCGAGTCTCGGAAGCATTCCACGCTCACTCAGGACACCGACATCGTAGAGTGGTGCCTCAATCGCCGTGAGCAAATTGCGAACTGTGGATTCTGTTCTATCCATCGACGTCATCCTTGAGATTTGTTTCACCGTGGAGGGGAGGGAAAGGCCCCGCCGCCCGCCTCTGGTGGGCGAAGTTCATACCATCTACCCTTTAAGCGAGATGAGAGGGGCACTTTGTGACACCACTGCGCATTGTTTTTTGCGAAGAGAAGGGCTGTTAGCGCGGATTAGAGAGGTTGGCTTCCAAACGGAGGTTCTTTCTGTCCAGGTGCGTTCGTTCTGCTGCGTGGCTGACGTACGTGAGACCACGGTGTCGCTCTTCGCAAAAACTCCAGATGTGCGGCATCAAGCGATAGCCTCGCCTGATGTAGATCAAAGAGAGAGAAGCAAGTAGAGCATCCACCCTTGATTCCGCCGCGTCCGTCCCGCTCCGGGTTGTAACGTGGATGCCGTTCGCACTTCGCCTTCACTCGCTCGGCGACCCTGAGTTTGTAGTTGAACTGAAACATGATCTCCTCCTTTTGGAAAAAGAGCGGGAGCCGATTAGCCGACTCCCGCTGCGGGTTAGGCTGCAACTTGCTTCTTAGTCGTCTTCTTCTTCGCTGCGGCCTTCTGAGCGGCTTTGATCGACGTGGGTGTCTTCGCTTTCTTGGTGGCTGTCTTCTTGGGTTGTGGGGGAGCAAAAGCGGTTTCGGCCTCGGTTAAAAAGTCGATTTCGCTTTCGCGCGGAATGGGTATATGTGCGGTGAGGACGAGACGGAGGGCAAACCTGGTGAGCTTGTCATCCGGTAGTCCGTCGATGGTCGAAAGCAGAATCTCCTCTGAGGTCTGCTGGTTGTTCTCGTCGTTAGCGGCAAGTTGCTCCGCTACGTCATCAAACGCGTAAGGGTCGATAGCGGCGAGGGCGCGGAGAAACACTCTCAATTGCGCTGCGCTGAACATGGCCGGGGCTTTGTCGAGAATCCGGTCGAACTTGGATATACGCGCCTTATGCAACTTCTCTCTGCGAGCGCGTTCGGCTTCATGCTCCTTCTGTTCCCGCTCGAACTGCTGTTTACGCTCTTCGGCTTTCCGCTCCTGCTCCTGCTCGTACTCCTTTCGTTGTTGGTCGTAGTTGCGCTGGCGTTCCTCGGCCTCTTCCTGTGTCTCGGCTTCTGCCGCAGGCGCCATTGTCGGGGCGGGATTGGCGGCTTGTTCTTCTGCTGCTCGTGGGTCGTGTACGGGGCAATCGTCGTCTGTGCATACGGTGAGAGTGGTTCCTACGCGCTTGCCATAGACGATAATTGCGGGTTTAGCGGCTGCACACGGCGCGACTGGCTCGGCGTCCAGGTTCTCGACTACCGTTTCGATCTCGCGGAAGCGCCCGCGTTGGACGGCTCCGGGCTTCTGCTCTCGTGCGTTCCGCCAGCCGTTCTCGATCTGGATAAGCTCGGGATGCGCTGCAATCTCACGGTCGATATGTGCGGTGAGCTTGATTTGATAGCAGGGTCCTGAGAGACACTGGTCGCCGTCCGTTACGTCCGAAAAGAGGGAAGTGTTGTATCCGCTGCGACGTGGGCAAGTGACGCAAGCTCCGGCTGCGGGGTTGAGGTTGGGGTTTTCGCGGTCGAACGGTGCATCCGCAAGCGCGAGATAGAGGTTGTTCTGAATCCAAGCGGATACGTGCTTGGCGGGTAGCAGGTGCGGCTCCGAATCCTGCCAATCCTCACGCCAGCACTGCTCGAAGGCCTCGGCCTGTGACTCCTGCGGCAAACGGGCGATGAGGTTGGCGTGGCTCGCGGTGATGCGCTCTTGAGTGAATGCCTCGGCCACTTCAGCGATGAGTTGCAGAAGAGACAACCGAGCGTAGATGTGGCTTGCACTCTTGCCTGACTTCTCGACCAACGTTGCAACGTCGTAGCCAGGCAGGTCAAGCAAGCGTTGGAACCCCTGAGCCTCCTCGTAAGGATGGATATCGGCGCGTTGTGCGTTTTCGACTAATTGCCATTCGAGAGCCTGTGTATCGTCGATTTCGACAATGCGGGCGGGGATGGAAAACAGCTCAGCCAGTTGCGCCGCACGGTAACGTCGCGCTCCTGCGATCAACTCGAAGCCTTCCGAGTTAGGGCGTACAGTGACGGGCTGAATGAGGCCGTGATGCTTGATGCTCTCGGCAAGCTCCAGCAGCTTGCCTTCGTCAAAAGTGCGACGTGGGTTCGTGGTGGACTCATGGATGGTGTCGAGGGCGAGGTACTGGAATGCGCTGCTATTCTGCATGACTGCCTCCTTGGGCGGGTTGGGACGTGCGGGGTGGTTGGAGCGGGACGACCTGAGCCGTCCGCCCTCGTGGGAGAAAATTCGTTAGCTGGCTTGCGCCAGTGCGGGTTCGGCTTCGGCCTCGCTCTGCTCCGCTGTGGCGGCGGGTGTCTCGATGGCGGAAAGAATCAAGGCTGACGTGCGCTGAATGACTTCCAGGCTCTCGGCCAGAAGTGCGGCGTCGCCGTGATACAGGTGGATGTAGTCGGCGGAGGCGCGGCCAGCATCAAGGCCGATGGTCTGCGAAACAACGAAGGCGATAGCCTCGGCCTCCGTTTCGCGGACGGTTTTGGTTGTAACTGTTCTCCGCTCTGCTTTGTGGAGCATTTCGTGCGCGAGTTCATGGACAAGGGTGCTGAACTCCTCGGCTGCGGCCTGTCCGGGAAGGATAGCGATGCGGCCTCCGTAGCTCATGCCAAGCGCCGGGGCGATGCTTTCCTTGAATTCAAGCTCGATACCCTGCGCCATCAGAAAGTCGATAAGGCGTTCGCGGTACTCGCCTACTTCGCCCTTCACCCGCTCTGAGAGATCGGGGAGCGGTGCGCCCTCGGTCTGGCTCACATCGAAAACGTAGGCCGAACGAAAGCCGACGAGGACGGGCTGGTTCTGCTTGGTAATGTCTTTCTCGGCTTCCTTGTCCTTCTTGCGGCGAATTCCGATCATCGGAGCGAGAATGCGGATGCCCTTCTGCCCCTTGATGACTTTGCGGCCTAGCTGGTTCCACGCATACATCCCGGCAACGCGGGTTGCGTCCGGCTTCTGTCGTGCGATTTCGAGAATGTTCCCGAAGCTGTAGTTATGGAAACGGCCCATTGCGGTGAGGTAGGCAGTGAGTCCTTCGCTGTGGCCTGCCTCAAGCTGTTCGATGAGGAGCTTTACATTGGCGGCAATAACTTCTTTGGCCGTCTGCGCTTTGGAGGTCGAGGGAAGGGAAGTAACGTTGCTGGTTTCGTTCGTGGTGGCGTTGCTGCTCATTGGGGGTGAATCCTCCGTTTTTGAATGGCCTGGCTGTGTTTGCTGACAAACACGCCTTGGCCCTGGCCCACGCCAGCGAGGGCGGCAAGTGCAGGGTGTGGGAAAAGTGGCCGACAGGCCAGCCACAGGCCGGAGGAAGCGAATACCTGGAGCTGCACGGAGCTTTTTCCATCACCTTGCGCGCGCCAGGAGCAGCGCTCCTCAGGAAGGTTTGGTTTCCTTGCAGGGCGCGGAGCGCAGGACATTGCGTTTGCCGTTGTTTTTGCTCTTGGCGGAGGGGCGTGCGGGAGGGTGGACCTCATCGCTCCGGTGGGTAACGGAAGACGGCAGTTCTTCGCCGGCTGCAGCAGGGGGGAGACCTTCTCCCTCATCGGTTGGTTCGTAGTTTGTGCTTACAGTTGTTTAGAGCTATCGAAGAGGGTTGCTTCTCTCACAGGGACGACGGTCCCGGGTCAGCACAGGTTGCTGTCATCGCTTCAGCATGTAGGGTCGCAGAAAATCGAGAGGAAACGCCGTAATCCGAACCGCGGATCGGTTCCGCTATGCCGACTTTGCACGGCTAATCTTCCACTGCATAGACGGTATTATCCAGCTTGCTATGTCACGGTCTCTAACCTAGAAAACCTTTCAAAACCCAAAATATAAGATGCGTTTTTTGAACTTCCTTCGAATGCCGCGAGTCTTGTAACCGCTCCGCCCTCAAAGCGAGTAACCTCCGCCAGTGGTCCGCGCTTGTCCCAGTGCAACGAGTGTAGTGAGTATTTCGCTTATGCGGGTACGGCTGGCTGGGCGGAATGCTGAGGCAATCTGCTGCGGAGTCTGTGCGGGTGCGCCGCGTAGAACCTCCTTGATGGCGCGGACCTGCTCGGGGAGGGTACCGGGCCAGGGCTGTTTGCGGCGGGCGGCAGCGGCCGGAGATTCCTCGACAAAACCTTCGAGGGTGCGCGCGACGGGAATGGTAGTTGGGGTCTGGAATTCGGGGCGGAGCCATCGGATGAGGCCGGAGGTCTCCTCTGCGTGGCGCTCGGCATTGAGGGCGACGACGCGGGCGAGGATTCCGTCAGTAGTGAGTTCGTGGGGCCAGCCGTAGGCGTCGAAGACAGCGCGATCGAGCTCATCGTGCAGCTCTCGGAGAATGCCAATGAGGCCAACGTCGTAGAGGGCGTGTTCCTGCGGAGTAAGCTCCTCGTTGGCGCGGAGCTTTTCGAGGATGTTGTACATGTCCGTCAGGGTGAGGTTGGGATGGAGTTGCTGCTGGCACTTGCGGTGGGCATCGAGGCGCTCGGCTTCGTCGCGGATCGCTTGCTGCTGGGCTTCGGTCGCAGCAGGAAATGGAAAGGGCTCGAAGCAAGTCGTTTTTGAATAAACGAGATCGTCGCCGACACCATTTCGTCCGCCCGCAGCAGAGGCCCATTGGGTGTGTACGATGCTGGAAAGGACACCCAATACATAAGCGTCGTCCGATCCGAAGATCACCAGCTTGTGTTCCGGGCGGGTGTCTGCGCCCAAAAAGCTAAAGATTCGAAACTTGCTTGTTTCAACTGTGACGATGTAGCGCGCGAGTCCGCGGATCGAGTTACGAAGCTGTTCGTTAGATCTCCTGGGCAGCCACCAATGCTCTCGTAGAGTTGCGGACCGATTAGTCTGACGGTCAATCGCTACAGTTTCAAGTAGATGCTGATAAATTTCAGGTGCCTGAGCCCGCAGATCGTGTTGCGTCCAGCCGACTGTATCGATTACGAATCTGTCTCTGAAATTAGCGTTGACATTTTGCCCGTTCACCAATGGGAAGATCAGGCCCGACTCTGGACTGAGATGCGTCAATCTGTCGGCTTTCTCCGAATCAAGTACAAATCCCTGGCTGCCAAGAATAAGACCCATGCTCGAGAGATTTTCATTTGCTTCAAGCGATGTCGCCGAGGATACGTTCGGTCCTATCCGAAGGTCATCGTGAATCTTCCCGCGTTTGATATCGAAGGTGACTTCGAATTCACCTTCTTCTAGAGGTGTTTCCTCCAACACGAGGGTGAGAGTTCCGTCGCCTTTGCCTTTTGTGAGCGCAGTTAGTGCCACTCTGACTTGAGCGCCGCTTGTCGCATCTATCCATGGATGATTCGGGATCGCGAAAGAAAATGAGCAGCTCTCCAGAAATGGCGCAACTACTCGACGATTCATCGTCTGGCTAAGACTCTTGGTTGTGATTAAGCCCATCGAGCGGCACCGACCTGTTCGGATGAACGCGGCTGCCTTCCACCACCAGAACATGACCAAGTCACTACCAATTGAAACTCGGCCGTCGAACACCTGCTGTAGGGCCTCGACATAACCGTCACCGAGATCGTTACGCATCCGCTCACCCTTGCCGATGTACGGGGGATTCCCAATGATGAACTCCGCCTCTGGCCAAGTTGCTTCCTGAGGATTGAGATATCGATAAACAGGCTTTGTTGCGCTTGGGTCCTTGATTCTTCTTCCGGTTAGGGAATCTGTGATCCAACTCTTACCGTCCCACTGGACTCTTGGACTCCCCGCTCGGTCTGTTGCCAGAACTCGACTGCTCCAGGTCATGAGGGCGTCGCGACATTCGATGTTGTGGAAGTTGCTAATCACCGGGATGGGCGGGTTGGACTCACCGCGGGTGCGGAAGTGCCACTGGAGGTAGCCGATCCAAAGGACGAGATCGGCGACGGCGGTGGCGCGCGGGTTGATGTCGATGCCGAGAAGCTGATGTGGGTTGACGGTGAGCCCGGTGTGTTCGAGAGCCTGTTGGGTTTCGCCAAGCGTAGCGAGAGATTCGAGGATTTCCCCTTCGAGGCGCTTGAGGTGTTCGAGCGCGACGTATAGGAAGTTGCCCGATCCACAGGCGGGATCGAGCACACGAGTGTTGCAGAGGCGGCGGTGGAAGTCGCGAAGGATCTCGATGGCGTCGGCAGCATGACCTGAGGCGACGAGCTCGGAGACGGCCGCGATGACGTCGGCCCAGTCGGCGCGGAGAGGCTCGACGATGGTTGGGATGACGAGTCGCTCGACGTAAGCGCGCGGGGTATAGTGAGCGCCGAGTTGATGGCGCTCTTCCGCATCGAGAGCACGCTCAAGAAGTGTGCCGAAGATCGCGGGCTCGACATCTCTCCAGTTGGAGTCGGCGGCATCGATCAGCAAGCCGAGCTGATCGTTGGTGAGGGGCAAAGCTTCGGTGGATTCGAAGAGGCCGCCGTTGAACTTGAGAATATGGGCCATGAGGATTGGGGAGAAGCCGCCAGCGTTCATAGTGTCCCAGAGGGAACTGGCCATCTCGGGGAAAACGGCTACATTGTCCGAATCACGAAGATCGCAGAGAAGCTTGAACCAGCTTTTTTCGGGAAGGAGCTTTACATCTTCTGCGAAGGAGGTGAAGATGCAGCGGGTGAGGAACTCGGCGACCTGCTTGGGCGAGTAGCTCTGCTCGAGGGTGCGGGCGAGGACGGCGAGCTTGGCGGCAACTTCACGTGTGACTTTGGCGGCATGACGAGCAGGGTTAAGCGCGTGCGGGTCCAACCAGACGCAGCGAAGACGTTCGCGGATATCCGGGTTGGAGAGGTCGCTGAGTAGGATGCGATAACTGCGCGCGTCAGGGAAAGGCAGATAGGCTTTGCCGGTGACTGAAAAGTCGGCGAAGAGCTCGATGGAATGGCCTACATCGACTGTGACGAGAAACGGTGGCCAGCCTTCGATAGCGGGAAGGGCTTTAGCGTAACGCTCAGCCTGGTTGTAGGCATTGAGCATGGCTTCATCCCAGCCGTGCGTACCGCGCACGGCGGTGCCGCGGCGCTGGCGGGCCGGTCGCGGCGGAGGAGGAGTAAGGAGAAGATCACCAGTCTCGTGATTGGTTTGCAGCTCCGGCGGGTTGCTGCCCTGTTTGGCCTCGAGTACGAAATAGCCTCGACGGTAGAGGTCGATGCGGCCTTGAGAGGTTGTGTCGTCGAGATTGTAGAAAGTGACGGGTTTTTCGAAGACGTAGGTGTTGAGGTGGTCTTCAGGGCGGGTGGGATCAGGGCGCGGGACGTCGAGGAAGTCGCAGAGCTCGGAAAGGAAGAGCTGAAAGTTGGCTCGTTCAGCCGCGGCAGACTGCTGCCAGCGCTCGATGAAACTCGAAATCGATAAGGTCACTTTCAAATCTTTTCATAAAAAGACAAGGATCTACTATCCATCGTGCGCTTCTTTCCCTTACCTATCGCAGCTGATTATGACTATGTGCTGTACTGGTAACTCCTGAAAAACGCGCTTGTAGCCAAAATCTACTTGATCGACGCCGCGGTGCGAAGGGGAACGGTCGATTTCGTGATGGGTACGTCGTATCCGTATTGTTTCAGGAGGATTTCGATCGGTTCGGTGCTTTCTACCAAAGGTCCGACTTTGACACGAGTGATGGGCAGCTTCTCGCTGAAGAGGTTGTGCGCGATATAAGGGATCGCATTGTTCGGTCCGCGATGAAGAATCTCCACATGCTTCATTGGAGCTCCTTTGGTATGGGGCAGAGATAGACGCCATTCCGCCTCTTGGTGGAAGGCGTGATCTTTGCAGTGGCTCGCTATGCGCAACAGGTCGAAGGATGTGCGAGTCAAGGCGGCGTGCAATTGCTCATGGAACTGCTCGTTGTTGCTCTTGAGAAGGGCTTGTTGATCGAAGGGAATGCAATAGATGCGATCCACCAACGTCCAATTTGCTAGCTGTTCTCCGGCCCACTGCTTGCTTTGCGTCTTGTGGTGAAGATCGGCCACGGTGTTCCGCCAGTCCGACATGGCGTCGTCGAGCATCTGTTCCTTGTCGGCGGTTCGATAGAGGCAAGGTGCGAAGGTTACGGCGGAGGCCATCTCTTTTGGGGGACGAACATGGCGAAGGTCGAAGGCCATGCTGACGCCACGTCCCGCATCGGCATACTCCATCCATTGGCTTTTGAGGTCTTCCGTGGCGCAGAATGAGGCAACGAAGATTTCTGTCTTCGACTGGGAGAGGGGGCCCCGGTCGAAGGCGTGAGCTAACGTATCCAGGGCGGCCTGCTTGGCGCGGGCGGTGTTGTCGTCTTGAGGCTCAAACTTCTCCAGAAACTGCCGCGCAACTTCACGTGCGTGGACGAACTCAGTTTCGTCCGTCGTGAAGTGGGCTTCCGTAGCCCACACTCGACCGGATGCGAGGATGCCTTCAAAACCGGCAACGTTGGTGTAATGCCACACCTCGGCCGGAATCGGTGTACTTAGGAATTCATCGACCACTTTCCCCATAGAACGAGAGTAGGCCATCTCTTCGGTCTGTGAAGTAGTTCCTCCTCTACCGGCGCTTCTATCTGAGCGAGTGGAGAGCCATTCTTGCAATACGACCTGGAAGGTCGGATTCGTACAATGAAGTGTGAGGGCGCCATGGTCGGCAAGTGCAGGCTTTGTTTGCAGGACGGGGTGATATTGAAGCGAAGTCACTATCTTCCTGCGGGAGTTTACCGACTCTTGCGTGACACCACGGGCCTTTCGAATCCCAACCCCTATCAGTTGACTGGAAGAGGCTCGGTTCAGACCTCGAAGCAGCAGCGCGAATTCTTGCTCTGCAACGATTGCGAACAGCGGCTGTGCAAGCAAGGTGAAAACTGGGTGCTAGCGCACGCGAAACAGCCTACGGGGGCTTTTGCTTTGGAATCCATTCTGAGCAAGGCCACCCCTTCAGTCTACGAGCTTGGCAATCCGACCAAGCTTTACGAGACCGCTCTCATTCCGGAGGTGAACCGCGATGCACTTTTGTACTTCGCTGCTTCGGTGTTCTGGCGTGGTTCTATCCATGGCTGGAACGACGACGGCTCCGTGCCGGTGAATTTGTATTCCTACAAAGAGCAGTTCCGCCGGTTCCTTATGGGAGACCTTCCTTTTCCGAGGTCAGCGAGTCTATGGGTCATCGTGAGAGACGGTGAAGAAATCAGTCAGCTCACGTATGCCCCGAGCGGGCTCTCTCGCTTCGGCATTACAATGTACCGATTCACGATACCAGGCTTTGTTTTCATGTTGAGCGTTGGACGTAAAATCCCGGAACGCCTCCGGCAATATTGCATCTTGCGAGGAGCTGGAAATCCAGTCGTGCAGACGACGATCGCTGAGCCTTGGTTGATGGCCGAAGCAAGGGAGAAGCTCCAGCAGGGGATGAAGGCGCGGCAGAACCGCCAGGGTGGTCGATGATACCGTCTGATGAGGACAGTGCTGAACCATGGAAAGAAGTTTGGATGCGCTCTCGACAACTTGCGGCGCGTATCCGAGATATGAAGTGCCGGCTAGATCACCGATAGTCCTGCAATGGGTGACAGGAGACCGTCTTCAGCCTTGTGTACAACTCGCCAGACGACAACAGGATGTCCGAACTCACGTGTCTGGACGTCCTTTAGGGAGAAGAGATGGGTGCGGGAGTACAGCAATCGCGTAGGTCGCCGAACGAAAGCACTAGACTCTAATCAACGTTCCACAGGGCTAGGGCACTGAGCCTTTCCCACCCGTACACCCTCTCAACTGAATGCCAGTGACAGGCTTTGGTCTGAAATGCGACGAAACGATTTTGATGAGGAGCGATAGATGTAGAGGGCGTACTGTCATCTTCTGACATGAACAAGTGCAATCGGCCGCCGTATTCCTGCACCCAGCCGCTACTTAGATACAAGAAAGACGCAATCGAATCTTCGGTCGATACGAAGTCGTTATGCAGAGGGAACTCGGGTGTGTCCGCGTTCATTCGTCTGAGCTGGATCCAATTGTCCCGGCTTAGCGCCACTGGAACTTCGAACGCCGCAGATAACAAATGGATCGTTCGCCTAGAATAAAGAGCTGTCCACAGAGTCCTGCTCTTAAGCAGTGAGTACTCGATCCGACCACTGCCCCTTTTTTCTATATCAAAGCTGTACGTATCAGAATTGATCTCGGTAAGAGACTTCGCCAACACCGACCTTGTGAGAAAGTTGTCAACGATCAGATGTGGCCAGGGGTATGCGATGAGCCTGGCTGCCTGCAATTCGTCACTTGATCGAGGAGTGCCGGACATGCACAGAATCTCCCTCACGGGTGGTTTCTTTCCGCCCGATAGGCACAATCTAGGGCAGGGGCTAGGGTGCCGGGGTCAGGAGTTTCTGTATTTTTACCTGCATGCTTTTCAAGATGCGCACGTCGATAGGTCCCTCGACCTTTTTGTCAAGTTGCTTTACGAGTTCAGCGACGTCCTTCGATATGCTTTGTATGTCTACAGTTTTAGCTACTCCCGTAGATCCTTTCTCTGGCATGAGTGGCCTCCTTTAAGGCTTAGTCGAAAACAGTACAACAAAGTGGAATCAGTGGCAAGGAGCCTGTTCCAGAATTCCGTCCCTGAGCACCTTACACAAGAGGTGTAGTCTACTTTACATTTACCCCACCAGTGAGAGTCTCCCATGCAATTTGAAAAAATCGCGCCCTATCTCAAAGATCCGCTCGTTCTTATCGGCTTCTTCTTGTTCTTGGGTTTTCTCTTTTGCCGCTACGTCATCAAGCAAGGCATCATCCCTACGCTGCCCGCTACCCTAGGTTTCAGAATCCTTCGCACGATCCTTCTTTATGGTTTCATCATCGGTCTGCTGCTTTCCGCCTTGGGATTTGCCCTGAAGTACCAGCAGATCCAGGCCGAAGCGCACGCGAAGGCCGTCGATGCGGCTGAAAGAAAGCGAAAGGACGACGCTGACATAGCCGACCGGCTTAAGCAGGAACAACTGGCTCAGCAGCGGGACATTGAAGAACAAAGAGCTCAAGTGGCGCGCCTCAATGTTGAGTTGAAGCGAAATCTCGCGGTTGCGGATCAGCTCCGCAAAAATACGATCGTTATGCTTGGAGAGTTTAACTCCCTATCGCAGGTAGTGCGGACGCCCGGGATCAAGATCCTTCCCATTCTGTTTCCAGAGAAGAATCTGGACATAAAAATTCCTGACAGCAACGCTACAGCTTTTGCTGACGATGCGATGGATAGATTACGCGATTCAGGGCTGCTCTCCAACCAGCTTGAAGTACAGAAGGTAACCGCAGCGGCGACTGCAATCGCGCAGACAATCGACACAACCCTCTCTACGATTGAATCGCTGCGAGACCCAAGCAGGCAACGCTATGTTTTTTCTGAGAATGTATGGGATACCGAGCGAGCGAAAATCGAGAAGGTAGTGGTCGCGGATCTTAGTCCCTACCAAACGAGTTATGGCAACCTTGTACTGCTGCGGGCCAACTACGATGTCCTAACGCAACATTATGTGGAGTACCTTGGGGAGCTTCGGGCATTTTTCGATCCTGCCAAACACCAAATCACACGCGACGGGCTTCGGAAGATCCTTGCGAAAGAGCGGTACACTTACAGCCTTCTTGTTACCTACAGCAAAGGGCTCTCAGATCAGATGGGACAGTTGAAGTCCCTGAGTGACCAGCTTCAAAACAGTTCTCGCCCTGCTTAAAAGACAGAATCGGCAGACCTGCGCAGAAATCGCTCTGTGAGAAGCGGTCCATGCTGGTGGCGATTGCGGCCGTCAGCGCGGGCTCGCTCCCATTCGGGCTGATCTTGCTGCTCAATTGTGCGCCGACGACATCCCAAAAGCTATACGTAAGATGCGTTATCAGGCCAGTGCCCGCGATCTGAATCAAAACTCGCCTATCTAAAAAGCATCCGTCCCGATCACCAAACCTATTCAGTGCGTAACCTCGGATTCGGAGTTGTTGGCCGAAACCCTTTGTTCCCCATCATCTCGAGTTCGGCGGCTTGCTCGCGAGGTGTTCGGCATCTGCAAGAGAAACTCGAGCCGCAGCATAACAAGCCGATGGTAGGATCAAGTTGATGGCTCCGGTCAAGGTCGACCTCGACAAAGTTCGCGAATTCAAGGACGTCCAGAGTTTTTACAAGTGGCTCGGCAAACATTACGACAAGGAAAATGAGCTCTGGATCAAGATCCACAAGGTGGATTCGGGCCTCAAATCGATCACCCCCAAGGAGGCCATCGACGTCGCGCTCTGCTGGGGCTGGATCGACGCGGTACGCAAGCCGTTCGACGACAAGAGCTATCTGCAGCGCTACACGCCGCGCGGCAAGAAAAGCACCTGGAGCCAGATCAATGTCGACAACGTCGCCCGGCTGATCAAGGAAAGCCGGATGACCGAGCACGGGATCGAGGAGGTCGAGGCGGCAAAGTCCGATGGGCGCTGGGACCGCGCCTACAAGGGTGGCAAGGACATGAAAATCCCCGACGATCTTCAGGCCGCCATCGACGCCGAGCCCAAGGCCAAGGGAATGCTGGAGAAACTCAGCGCGCAGAATCGCTTCGCGCTGGCCTTCCGCATCCACAACATGAAGACCGAAGCCGGGAGGAAGAAGAAGATCGAGACCTTCATCGAGATGCTCAAGCGCGGCGAGACGATCTACCCGCAGGGGAAGAAATGAGCCTTTGGGTCGCGTTTCTGTGTGAGTAAATCCGGGCAGGCGGCAGGTGAAGAGCGTTGACGTCAAGGCCTGTTGCGAGGAGCTGGCCTTACCGAGGCCGGCACATAATCAGATTCTCGCACTGAGTTCTCTCTGACGGCTCAACGTAGACCGATTAAGCTTTGGAAGTCAGATTGCCGGAATGGCGCTCTTTCCGAGTGGATCGACGGCAACGTGAAGTGATTCATCGGGAAGTGATCCATTGAGCGAAGTGGCAGCTGGGGATTGATGTCGGGGTGGGGTATAGCCCAACCCGACGTCCGACGTCCGGCGAAATCATGTCGTAGTAGAGTCTCTTTCGGGGTTATCGTACAGGTCGGGACGAAGGTCAAAGAGTCTATTCATACATGCGTCCACGGCGAACCTCGCATGTTCGCAAGATCCAAAAAAATGACCGAGGGGTCAGACTATTCCTCGTCCGATATGGGCTGGTAAGGGCCGCCGGGGACACCCCAACTCCAAGCAGGCATAGGAGAGTCGATAACAGGAGTCTCGGCAGGGAGGGCGGAATTGATAACGGCCAGACGAGAACCCCACTCCAGATAGGCAACGAGAGCTGAACGAAACTCGGGGTCGGACGGGAGCAGGAGTTCATCGGCTGTTTCGAGTAGCAGGTTCATCCAACGCTGGCGCTGCTGATCGGTAATGTGTCGGTTTAGGTGATGGCGAATCATCTCAGCGTGTCCGCCGTGATGAGTGGAGTAGTCGGAAGGGCCGCCCAACACCTCGGCAATAAACTGCGCCACGTGTTGAAAATGTTCGGGTGACATGTGAGCGAAGACGGGAGCAAGGATCGGGTCGGCGGGAACTTTCTGATAAAAGCGGCCAATCAGTTGTTTGAGGGGTTCTGCGCCCCCAATCCACTCGTAAAGCGACGGAATGTTCTTAGCCATGATTCGGATTTTAGTACGTATAGAGAAAGTGCTTGACCCCGGAACCCATTCGGAGGTGGATACTGTTTGGGATGTCGGCTAAAGACTCAGAACGGGGCCTTCAATCGGGCGAACTCGCTCGATCGGCGGGTGTGAGCCCCGACACGCTAAGACACTACGAACGTCTGGGCGTCCTCAAAGAGCCTCCGCGAACAGAGGCCGGTTATCGTTTGTATCCACCCGATGCCCTCAGCCGTGTACTGCTGATCCGAAATGCGCTTGCTGTCGGGTTTTCGTTGGATGAACTGACTCGCATTCTGCGGTTACGTGATTCGGGCCAAGCGCCTTGCAAGGAGGTGGCTGAAATGGCGCTGGAGAAGGTTAGTGCCCTCGATTTGCAAATCGAGCAACTAATTCAGCTCAGGGATTCGCTGAAGGTGACTGTGAAGCAGTGGGAGCGACGCTTGAAGAATACGCCCGCTGGCAACCGCGCGGGGCTATTGGAATCCCTGCCTCAACGCAAAGATCATAGGACGACCGAAAAGAAAAGGAGAACGCCATGAAAGCTCTATCAGTCATACTCGCGGTGATAGTTCCAGCTGTCGCACACGGGCAGGCCACAATGTCATGCCCCATGCATGAACAGCACGAGGGCTCTTCTCATCATGCCGCCGACGTGGATACACGGGGAGATAAGGCAATGGGTTTCTCGCATGAGAAATCAGCTCACCACTTCGAGCTACTGACTAATGGCGGCATCATCGAAGTGGGCGCGAATGACAAGACAGACACGGCTACTCTTGATGAGATAAGAGGCCATTTGTCCCATGTTGCTCAAATGTTTACTGAGGGGGACTTTCAGCTTCCGATGTTCATTCATGACACAGTCCCGCCCGGCGTCCCTGTGATGAAGTCGAAACGCACCGCGATCACTTACACGTTCGAGAGCACGTCCACCGGCGGCAGAGTACGGATCACCACATCTGACCCAGACGCCTTGAATGCAGTGCATCAGTTCCTAACATTCCAGATTGATGACCATAGAACCAGTGATCCAAACACCGTGAAACCGCCAGCCTGAAGAGGCACTGTTGGTTAGGTCGTAATATCTAATCATGTCAGGAGTTCAAACACTGTGGCTGATGGTCATTTTCTTTGCGACCAGCTCGATTAGTGTTGTTACCGGCAGTACATCGCTTGTCACTGTTCCTGCGATGTTTCAATTTCATATCGACCCTAGAACGGCAGTAGCTACGAATATGTTTGCTCTGACGTTCATGAGCATAGGCGGCACGCTCCCATTCCTGAAAGGGCGGAGCGTCAATCGCAAGCGTCTGCCTGCGCTAATCTCGCTGACACTACTCGGATCCCTCATAGGTGCGTTCCTGCTGCTTCTGATCCCTTCTCGCTCGGTGCCTATTGTGGTATCGGTGTCGGTCATGGCGGTTGCAATATTCGCTCTGATTTACCGAAAATCGGGTGTGGAGCGATCCACAATACAACCGTCTGCTGGGGCCGAACTAGTTGGATACGTCTTTACATTCCTCCTAGGGATATATGGAGGGTTCTTCAGCGGCGGGTACATCACGATTCTGACTGCGGTTTACGTGGCGTTCTTTCGCTCGTCATTCCTAGAAGCGATAGCAACGACAAAGCTGATAAATGTCTTCTCATCTGCAATTGCAACGGGCGTCTTTATGTGGCACGGACTCGTTGACTACCGACTCGGTCTGATTCTCGGCGTCACGGCGTTCGTGGGTGCCCTGGTCGGTGCCCGGCTCGCAACCAGGGTAGGAAACGAGTGGCTCAGGCGCATCTTCTATACTGCGGTTTCGCTACTTGGACTGAAGGTTCTCCTCTTTGACCTGCTTGGATATCGAGCGGGCTGCAATGCATCGGGACAAGTTAGTGAATGATGGGCGTATCCAGCGTTGCTGAATTGCTCCCAGAACACGGGCAAACGGAAATCAACCGCACGATCCTGATGCGAGATGCTTCTTTCGTGATCCGGCCACACACGGCGGCAAGCACCTCGAACATTGCGAACGCCTTCGCGCTTGTGGGAGAACTGGGCCGGAAAACAGGAATTATCCGAATCGCTCGATCATCGGCAGCGGTTGGAGTTGAATCGGTGCCAGCGACTGATGAGCTATGGGCAAGGTCTCGGTAGGGTCACAAGGGCGCTAAACAATCAAAAGAAACGCGAGATCGATCCAACAGCACCTGCTT
The DNA here is from genome assembly GCF_040358255.1 of Tunturibacter gelidoferens. Lineage (NCBI taxonomy): Bacteria > Pseudomonadati > Acidobacteriota > Terriglobia > Terriglobales > Acidobacteriaceae > Tunturiibacter > Tunturiibacter gelidiferens. The sequence goes on along the minus strand of NZ_CP132937.1, from coordinate 37,107 downwards.
TCGCTCCTACTCCCGCGATGCACCAGGTTGTTCGATAGTATGAGTTTTAGGCTCAATCATCAGGTTCTCTATGAAGAGACAGATCTGCTCCTACGATATGGTCGCTGTTCCTTCGGGCTCCTACACGGTTACGGACGCGGAAGGAGACATGTACCTGTGCAACTCGCGATGTCTTTGCATCTGGGCGGTGATGCTCGCGACGAAACATAATTTGCCGGAAAGCGAGAGAGACCGCTCATTTGTGGTCACTGGTCCCGTTGGCAAAAAGCGCAGCTTCGACAAACTGATGGATCTTGCTCAATGGGCCGCTGCCAACGCATTGGGCAAACCTAAAAGCGAGTGGTTGATGAACGGGCGCGATGTCGAATAACTGGATTTGGTGGAAGTATAGAAGCCGCTGCAAGGGTTTATCTTTATAAAACTAGAGCAAGTGGAGATGGTGCATGATTCATCCGGGACTCGCGGCTTTAGAAAAATGGGACACCATCGAATACGCAGCAGGCTATCGGGCACGTTTGGCTGCGATACCGGATTCGGAGATCGCACATCACTGTTGGCGTTGTGGCTGGGAAGACGCTGATACGGAAGCTCTTGAATTGGATCGGCACAAACGTGTCCTGGCCGATGGCGGGGAAGATGATTACGCAGAGACAGGGGGCCCGCTGTTCGATGCCGGCGGCGATGCCCGGGCGAATGGAGTTCCGTTCGATGAGGGGCGTACGCAACCCTGGAAAGAAGGCTGGATCGCCGCGGACATCAACGTTGGGCTGGCAGGCTTTGAAGACTAAGCCTTCGAAGACCGGAGTACAGCGGGCGCTGCATTGCCGATGCGGACGCGAGAAGATCCTTGCGCTCGGTCTTTGTGCCACCTGCTACACCTTGAAACGGCAAGATGACGAATACTTTGGTGGGTTGCGAGAGCAGGTCCTGGAGCGGGATGGCTATTGCTGCCGTGTTTGCGGAGCTTCAGGGCGACGCAAACGTTCCATCGTTGTTCATCATCGCGTACCAGGACAATCCGTACTCCATCTTATGATTTCGCTTTGCCCTGGGTGTCATGCGAAAGTGGGTCGCACAAAAGTCGTTCTTTCACAGATGCCACAGCTTCTGCTCGAATTGTGGCGCGAACAACACCCGCTCGGCCATGAGCAAACCGCATTAGACTTCAAGGCAAATTTCCCAGCAGCTAAGAGCGCGCCTCTATTCAGAGAAATCGCTCCACGCGAAACCGTCTCGTCATAGCTTGGCGAACAGTCACGCTGCCTCCTTTTCCAATCCCTCGGCCTGAATGAGGTCTGCAACACGAACCTTGATATTGTCGCGCACCGCACGAACCTCATCCATGGGACGGCCTTTCGGATCGGGCAATGGCCAGTCATCTCGGCGAAGGCCCGGAACATAGGGGCATTTGTCGCCGCACCCCATGGTGATGAGCAGGCCGGCGTCATTTGCAAGCTCCTGGGTCAGCTTTTGTGGTGTGGCGGCGCTGAGATCAATGCCAATCTCCTGCATGACGGCAAGAACCTCTGGATGCACTCGCAATCCTGGCTCGGTGCCGGCCGATACAGCTTCCGCTTTGGTTCTGTCGGCAAGCTGGTTGAAGAATGCAGCGGCCATCTGTGAGCGGCCGGCATTATGCACGCAGGCGAAAATTACCTTTAGCATCGTGTCTCCAAGGGCTTAATCGTGGAATCGCATCGCCGAACGTCTACCGCTTCCCAATATTGTCGATTTCCTTCTGCAGGGAGAACGTATCGAGCGTCGCGAGTGGAAGACAAAGAAACAGGCTGATGCGTCGGTCGAGCATACTGAAAGTCTGACTAAAAGCATGCTCGATCTCTTCTGGCATTCCCTGAACGGCAGCGGGGTCGGGGATACCCCAATGCGCCGTCATGGGCTGACCCGGCCACAAAGGGCAGACCTCGTTCGCTGCGTTATCGCAGACCGTGAAGACGAAATCAAGCGAGGGAGAATCCGGCTGAGAGAACTCCTCCCAGGACTTGCTCCGGAAGTTCTCAGTGCTCAAACCCGCGTTCTCGATCTGACTGAGGGCCTCGGGGCGCACCGAACCGGAAGGGTGACTTCCGGCACTGTAGGCGGTGAAGATCGGCATCCCCTTCCGGTTCATGATTGCCTCGGCCATGATCGAACGAGCGGAATTTCCTGTGCAGAGGAACAAGACGTTGTAATGTGGCATTGTTCAAATTCCTTTCGGTGACCAGCGGAGCGCAAGCATTGTGCGATCATCGCTTGGTTTCGCATCATTGGTGAAGCCAATGAGGGTGCGTTGGATTGTTTCCAACAGCTCAGATGGAAGCAGGTTTCTCGATTGAAGAAGTGTTTCGGCAAGGCGGTTCTGGTCAAACTCGTCTCCGGTTCCATCGGTTGATTCTGTAATCCCGTCCGAATACAGGAACAGCGTGCTCTCTGGGCTTACACTTCGTCTTACGCTCGTGAAATCAGTCGAGCAAAACATTCCGAGAGGAAGACTCGCAGCCGCAATAATCTCAACTTCAGCGCCTTCGACAAGTAGGACTGGGTTGTGACCTGCGTTAACCAACTCTACATTCCCGCTGCGATCTGCTTTGCCCAGCACTAATGTCGCAAATTGAGCAGGAAGTGCGCTCTGACAGAAGGTGCCGCTCGCGGTGGTCACTACTTCCTCGATCGTCCTGTTTGAAGGCAGCAATGTCCGCAGCGTGGCATGCAAATGAGACATCAGCATCGACGCTGCCACTCCTTTGCCCGACACATCGCCTAGAGCAAAATAGAACACGTCGGCTCCCGCGGGGATCAAATCGACATAGTCCCCGCTTACATATCCAGCAGATTCGTAGGAAAACGCTACCTCCCAGTCGCTAAAGCAGCAGCGCCGGTCCGGAAGTAAGCGCAGCTGAACCTGCCGGGCCAGTTCCAACTGAGCCTGCAATCCGGCGTCGGTTTGAAGGGCGATGGTCACCGTGCCGCCGTTGGAGCGCAGCAAGTCGGGCCACAGCAAGCCCTTTGAGCAGTCTCGACTGGCTTTACGGCATATACCTTGACGCTGGCTGCCGCGTCGTTCACGTCATATTGCGAGAGAAGCGTCGTCAACTCTTCGTGCAACGATGGCTCGCTGGCTGCCGGGGTGCAGCAAGCCGCCTCGATCACTTGGAACGGACTGCCAGCTTCCATGCTGGGAGAGCAGCAAGCCGCCTGATTTTCTACCTTGGCGTATGCGCTTAAGTCCGCCCCGCTATCCACGATCTCGACGTGCTGAAATCCTGCTGCGAGCAACCCTGCGCGGTAGTCGTCTATGAGGATGGCTCCTGCGATGCAGCCGACATACGCCGCCATGCTTTGAGCAACGGCTTCCGGCAACTCGTGCTTCAGTGCAATATCACTGAGGGCGACTCGGCCACCTGGCTTCAAGACGCGCGCGATCTCGCGGAAGACAGCAGGCTTGTCCGGCGCCAGATTCACCACGCAGTTCGAAATGACGCAATCGACTGATGCATCCGGAAGCGGAATCTGGTCGATGGTGGACTGGTAAAACTCCACATTGCTGTAGCCGCCCTGCTGCGCGTTCTCACGCGAGCGCTCGATCATAGCGGTGGTCATATCGATGCCGATCGCGCGGCCCTCTGGCCCAACCATCTTCGACGCTAGAAAAACGTCAAGACCGCCGCCTGAGCCAAGATCGACCACAACTTCCCCGGCTCTCAGGTGGGCTGTAGCTGTGGGATTGCCGCAGGAGAGACCCATATTAGCCCCTGCCGGAATTGAAGTGAGCTCTTCGGCGCTGTAGCCAAAGGCTTCCGCAACCGCCTTCACACCCGCGTGGTCGTTTGATAATGTGCTCTCCGCTACCGCGCCGTACTTCGACTTCACCGAATCCAATAGCTGCTCTGACATATTGCCTCCAAACATTCGCTTAGGCGACTATATGTCTTGCTTTCGCATACGTCAAGGCGTATACAGAAATATATGGCAGCGAAACAGACCTTCAACGTGGAACGGTTCTTTCAGGCTCTCGGGGATAACACCCGGCTCCGGATACTGAATCTCATTGGCGACCAGGAGATTTGTGTTTGCTATTTTGTTGAGATCCTGGGCGGCCCTCAACCGAAGATCTCGCGTCACCTGGCTTACCTCCGCAGCGCCGGTATCGTCGCGGGGCGACGGGAGGGGAAGTGGATGCATTATCGGATCGTGATGCCTTCGCATATCGGAGCGGCACAGATCCTGCGACAGACGCTCGGCTGGCTGAAAGAAGAAAAGACAATGCAGGCTGACAGGGCGCGGCTGACAAAGGCGTGTTGTTCCCCGGCGAAGTACGCCCTGCTCGAGGGCGCACCATTGCCCACAACGATCCAAGAAACATCCTGCGAGGCCTGCTAATGTCTGCAGCTCAACTCACTCAAGGCCGCGTCTGTACCCCTGCCGCTCGAAAGAAGCTCTCATTTCTCGACAGATTCCTGACGCTCTGGATCTTTCTTGCTATGGCGATAGGCGTTGCCATCGGCCACTTCATTCCATCGTCTGCCAGCTTCGTCAACCACTTTCAGACGGGGACAACAAACATCCCTATCGCCATCGGCCTAATCATTATGATGTTTCCGCCTCTGGCGAAGGTGCGATACGAAAAGCTGGGAGAGGTCTTCCGCAACAAGCGAGTTCTCGGGCTGTCGCTCGTGCAGAACTGGCTTATTGGCCCGGTGCTGATGTTCCTCCTGGCCATAGTTTTTCTACGGGGCGAGCCTGCCTATATGCGCGGGCTGATCCTGATCGGCATAGCCCGCTGCATCGCAATGGTCCTGGTCTGGAATGAACTTGCGGAAGGCGACGCGGATTACGTTGCTGGGCTCGTTGCCATCAACAGCGTCTTTCAGGTGCTCTTCTACAGCCTCTATGCCTGGGTCTTCCTGACGTTCCTGCCGAAATGGTTCGGGCTTGAGGGAAGCATTGTTCCTATCGGCATCGGCCAGATTGCGAAGAGTGTAGGACTTTATCTGGGGGTGCCATTTGTCGCTGGTTTCATCACTCGTTACCTGCTGATCCGCGCAAAGGGCGAGGAGTGGTACCGGACCCGCTTTATTCCGCGCATCAGTCCACTGACCCTTGTCGCGCTGCTGTTCACGATTCTCGTCATGTTTTCCCTCAAGGGCGACCTGATCGTGCGATTGCCGCTCGATGTGGTCAAGATAGCGATCCCGCTCGTCATCTACTTCCTCATCATGTTCCTGGTCAGCTTTTGGATGGGCAAGAAGCTGGGCGCGGACTACGCGCAATCCGCAACGCTATCCTTCACAGCTGCGGGCAACAATTTCGAGTTGGCGATAGCGGTAGCCGTGGCCGTCTTCGGATTGAAATCGGGCGAGGCCTTCGTCGGCGTCGTTGGGCCGCTAATCGAAGTTCCAGCACTCATTGGGCTCGTCAATGTGGCGTTCTGGATGAGGCGGCGGTATTTCAGCTCAGAGATGAAGGAGTTCCATGCTTATCCGGTCGAGGATACCCCGTAGCAATATGCTGCGGCGGGGACGCTCTCATATAATCGGTGGATCAGCATCGTGAGCGGGAATCGGGAAATTTAGTTCGGTACATTCTTCTGTGGCTCATACAGTCCAAACTCATTCCAGCAGTGTGAACTTAGCCTGTTCCCCGCCTACGAACACGGCACGCCAAGTAGCCTGGCTGCAGGTCGTCACGCTGGCATGGATGTTGATTGAGTGCGGGGTGTCTGTCTATGGAGCCATCTCAGCGCATAGCTCCGCGTTGCTGGCATTCGGCGCAGATAGCTTTGTAGAATTGCTGTCTGCAACCGTGGTTCTGCTAGCGATTGTTCCGTCGTTTCCGCTCACAAGAGACCGTGCCGCACGGCTGACTGGAATCCTGCTTTTTGTCCTTGCAGGAGCAGTGGCGCTCGTGACGTTCCTTGCGTTCGTGTCTGGTGTCACTCCAAAGACGAGCTGCAGTGGCATAGTCATCACACTTGCTGCCCTTGTCGTGATGCCCGTCCTGGCCTGGGCAAAGCGTAAAACGGCGCGGCTTACAAACAACCGAGCCTTGGCTGCGGATGCGGTGCAGTCAGCGACCTGTGCCTACCTGGCCGCTGTGACTTTGGCGGGACTAGCCATCAATGCCATTTGGCACATACATTGGGTGGATTCAGCCGCGGCGCTCCTTGCGTTGCCCATCCTGGTCATCGAGGGACGGCGGGCTTTACGCGGTGAGAGTTGTGGTTGCTGATGAATCCGCGGTGGTGGGACCGACTCTAAGATTTGGCAGCCGCTATCGAGTCCACCGTGATTGTCTTTCCATCTACCTTTCCTTTGATGGTCACGTTCTGTCCGGCCAGCTTATCGAACTGGCTCTTGTCGCCCTTCAGCGTATACACCTGGCCGCCGCTGACAAGGGCAAAGTCCGCCCCTTGCTTGACGCACTCGCGGGTGCATTGTGCAGGAGTCTTTCCCTGCATCATGTGGTGTGCACCACACATCGCATCGCTCACCGTACCGGTGAAGGTCTGGTTCGATTGAGCGGAAGCGGCAACAGTAGATAGAGCAAGGGAAAGGAATAGAGCCGAGATTCGTAAACGCATTAGAGTTCTCCTTGAATTACTGGTTGAAGGGGTTGAGTTTGATCGGTGATTTGGTTCTTCGCGTGGAGGCGTCCTTTCCGTAATGCTCGTTCCTTCATCATGACGAAGAAGACGGGAACCAAAATCAGGACGTGGATGGTGGAAGTAATCATGCCGCCGACGATAGGTGCTGCAATCGGCTTCATCACATCGGAGCCAATGCCGGATTCCCAGAGGATCGGAACCAGGCTGGCGAGAACGGCGCAGACTGTCATGAGCTTTGGCCTCAAACGATGAACAGCGCCTTCAATGGCCGCCTCCTCGATATCGGCATTCGTCAACGTCTTCCCGGATTGCAGCTTATGTTCGAGCGCTTCATGGAGATAAACCACCATGACGACGCCGGTCTCCACTGCGATGCCAAAGAGGGCAATGTAACCGACCGCCACTGCGACGCTGAAGTTGTAGTGGAGAAACCATTGCAGGAGTAACCCTCCACTCATCGCATAGATGGTTGGAAAGATAAGAACAAGGGCTTCAGCGACTGAGTGAAAGACCAGGTACAGCAGCATGAAAATCACAAAAAAGACTACCGGAAGAATCAGTTGCAGACGTTGTTTGGCGCGGAGTTCGAGTTCATATTCTCCAGACCACTGAAAGGTGTAGTTTGCTGGCAACGCGAGTTTACTGTGAATGAGTTTGTTTGCCTGTGCAACGAAGCCACCGTAGTCGGAGTTCTTGAGATCAATGTAGATGTATCCCGTCAGCGCACCGTCTTCGTCCCGGATCATGGCCGGGCCGTGCGTGAAGGAGATCTTCGCTACCTGACCTAACGGGATCTGCGCGCCGGACGGCGTCCCGATCAGCACCCCACGCATCTTTTCAACATTGTCGCGGAAGTCTCTCTGGTAGCGAACATTGATCGGATAACGCTCGCGCCCTTCGATATTTTCTGCAATATTCTGTCCACCGATGCCGGATGAAACCGCTGTCTGTACATCCGCGATCGTGAGACCGTAGCGGGCCGCCTCCTCTCGTTTGACCTCGACATTAACGTAGAAACCTTGCGCGACCTTTTCAGCGAAGACAGATCGCACCTGCGGCAGTCCTGAGAGAACAGTCTGAAGTTGCGAAGCCAACTGCTGAATGCCATCCACATTTGGCCCCTGCACCTTCATGCCCAACGGTGTCTTGATGCCGGTTAGCTCCATGTCCAGACGGTTTTCGACCGGACTTGTCCAGGTATTCGAGAGCCCCGGAAACTGAAGCTTCTCATCCATCTGCTGAATAAGCTTTTCGTAGGTCATCCCAGCGGGCCATTCCTCCCGCGGCTTGAGCATCAGTGTGGTGTCATACATATCCAGTGGTGCATTATCGGTTGCGCTGTCTGATCTACCGACCGCACCAAACACACTGGCCACTTCCGGGAAGCTGCGAAGAATCCGGTCCTGCTGCTGCAGGAGACCCTTCGCCTGTTCAATGGAGATGCCGGGAAGAGCAGTCGGCATATAGAGGGCGGAGCCTTCAAAGAGAGCCGGCATGAACTGGCTGCCCAAACGGGATGCAAGTGGAAAGGTGACCAGCAGGAAGATCAGATTGACCACAATGGTGAGCCAGCGATGTCGCAGGCAGAATTTCAGGATTGGCAGGTAAATCGCCTGCGTGACACGCGAAATTGGATTGGCACGTTCTGGCCGCAAACGGCCCCGAATCAGCATCACCATCAGTACCGGCACGAGTGTGATGGCAAGGATGGAGGAAGAGCCGACTGCAAGGGTCTTGGTCCATGCCAGTGGGCGAAACATGCGTCCTTCCTGCGCTTCGAGCAGGAAGACCGGCATAAACGATACGACGATGATAATCAGTGAAAAAAAGAGCGCTGGGCCAACCTGCTTGGCTGCGTTGATAAGAATGGTGTGCCGCTCGGGTTCCGATACTGGGCTGGCATCGTTTTCCTGCCGCTCCGATAGATGGCGATAGCCATTTTCGACCATCACAATCGAGGCATCGACGAGCACGCCAACCGCTAAGGCGATGCCGCCCAGAGACATGATGTTTGAACTCACTCCCAGCCAGTACATCGGGATGAAAGACATCAACACCGCGATAGGCAAGGCAAGAATTGCAATGAGCGCAGAGCGGAAATGAAACAGGAAGACAATAATTACCAGGCTGACGATAATGGCTTCTTCGAGCAGATCGCGCTGGAGGGTTTTGATCGACGCATCGATCAAATCGGAACGATCGTATCCCGTCATGATCTGGACGCCGGGTGGCAGCGAGGGCGCAATCTCACGCAGCTTCTGCTTCACTCCGTTGATGACGTTCAACGCATTCATGCCTTGGCGCATGACAATGATCCCGCCGACCGTTTCTCCGTCTCCATTCCACTCGGCAACTCCTTCGCGGATATCAGGGCCGAAGGTCACCGTTCCCAAATCGCGCATCAGGACAGGGGTTCCATTCTTGCTGCCGACGGCAACCGAAGCGAGATCATCCAGGGAGCGCAGATAGCCCAGACCGCGGATCATGTAGTCCGCGCCGCTCAAGTTAAGAACGCGACCGCCAACTTCATTCGTGCTCATCTTTACTTTGTCGATGACGGTAGACAGCGGAATGCCATAGGCGCGTAACTTGTTGGGATCGAGCTGCACCTGATACTGCCGGACGAAGCCACCAATGCTAGCGACCTCAGCAACTCCCGGCACGGTCTCCAGCGCATAGCGCAGATGCCAGTCCTGCAAGCTGCGCAAGTCGGCAAGACTGTGTTTGCCGCTCTTGTCGACGATGGCGTACTCATACACCCAACCTGCGCCCGTCGCATCGGGGCCAATCGAAGGATGCACGTTCTCCGGGAGACGCCCGCTGATCTGTTGCAGATATTCGATGACCCGCGAACGCGCCCAGTAGAGGTCCGTGCCGTCCTCAAACACTACATAAACGTAAGAGTCCCCTAACATGGTCTGCGCGCGGACAGCCTTGACATGCGGGGCAGCCAACAGGCTTGTGACGATGGGGTAAGTCACCTGGTCTTCGATGACATCGGGGGGCTCGCCCGCCCAGCCCGTATGAACGATCACCTGCACGTCCGAGATGTCCGGCAGTGCGTCCAGCGGTACATGCTGCAACGACCAGATGCCAGCAAGTGTGAGCAGCAAGACTGCGGTGAAGACCAGGAAGCGATTGCGTGCGCAAACGTCAATTATTCTGGAAAGCATTACATGCCTCCTGTTGCGTTCACGCGTAACTGCTTCGTAGCGATCACTTGACCGTTCTTCTGAGCGGAGATGGTGACTTGATATGTGCCCCCGGAGCCTAGCGAACCGCTTCCTTCATACATGCCATTGCCTTTGTCGTTAAGCTTGGTCTTCGTGGTCATTGCCGCCATCCCCATCGCCGGCATACCAGCCATATAAAACGTGACCGTAACATCAGCCGCGGTTGTAGGAGTTCCATCTGCACTGGTGAGCTTCACCCGAAAGACATTGCTGCCCTTTTGCGGCGGATTGGGATCAGTAGTGAAATCGAGATTCGCCTGTGCCGCAGAGGGCGCATTCGCTGATGGAGCGTTGCCCCCGGCACCCGGTGGAGGTGGTACGAAGGAACCTGCCGCAGCCTGCAACTGGCTTTCTGAATCAATGAGGAAGCTGGCTGATGTCACGATGGATTCGTGTGCTTTCAACCCCTTCAGAACGACGAAATCATCGCCGACGCGGGGACCAACAGTGATCTCTTTTGGCTCAAGACTGCCGTTGCCGTGATCGAGGAACACCAATTGCCGTGTGCCGGATTGGAAGACCGCCGAAGCCGGCACAACGAGCTGACGCCCCAGACTGGTTTTGAGGTCGACGTTCACAAACATACCCGGTTTCAGTTTGAGTCCAGGATTCGCCATCACCAGACGCACACGAACTGTGCGCGTCGCCATATCTACTTGAGGCAGAATGTCTTCGATTTGACCGGAGAACGTGCGGCCCGGATAAGAGTCGACGGTAATCTGCGCCGTATCGCCAGGTTTGATTCGGCCCACATCGTCCTGGAAAACTTGGGCATACACCCACACACGCGACAGATCCGCAACGGTATAGAGCTTGGTCGAAGGTTCGGCATACATATTGGGCAGAGCACTTCGCTCCGTAATGTATCCCTCAACCGGTGAGTTGATGGTAAGGTCGGTAACCGGTTTGCCAGTTTCCTTCAGCTTTGCGATTTCACTGTCAGGTATATCCCACTGCTTTAATCGCTGTTCCGCTGCGGTCGAAAGAGTGGCCGCACCATCGGCAACCCCATCGATTGTGCTTCCGCTCATGGTCTTCTGGTTCTGCCGCGCGAGCAGATACTCTTGTTGTGTCGCCACGAGGTCAGGGCTGTAGATGGTGAAGAGTGGCTCGCCTTTTCTCACATATTGATACGTGGCATTGGCAAAGACTTTGCGGATATAGCCCGCAAAGCGCACCTGCACGTAAGAAAGAAGACGTTCGTTGATGTCAACCGTGCCAGTCGCGCGTATGTCATCGCTCAGTTGTTTGTATTCAACTGTGCCAGTCTGCACACCGATGCTCTGCATTCTCTCGGGTGTGAGTTGTATCGGAACGAGCTGAGCATCCATCTTCGTATCTGGCATCGATGGTTTTGGCTCATTCGCACCAGCAGGAGGACCAGAGGCTACAGGCTGCATTTCCCCTGACATCGGCGTCTTCGTTGCCGTTGGCAGCTTGATGGCGTGAGTGCGGTAGGCCCATATCCCTGCGATCGCTGCCAGGACGATGATCCAAACGAGTGAAGTCCTCCAGATATATTTGTTCATCGCAGGGTCGCTCCAGTCAGAGTTTCGAGATGGGCCAAAGCAGCTTCGTGATCCACGAGGGTCTGCGCATATTCGAGTTTCAGACTCAAAAGGTCGGTGAAGTATGAGAGGACATGAATGAACTGCTCACGATTGGAGGCATAGGCGTTCAGTGTCGCCCGATACGCTGCATCCGATTGTGGGACCAGCCCTTCCCGATATTCCTTCAACAACTCTTCATCGCTGGTTGCTTTTACATACCCTTCCTGCACCTCGGCGAGTTGCTGTTGCAGATGCGCATTGAGGGTCTGTTGTGATTCGGAGCGCCTCTCCGTGGCCTCTGCGATCTCCGCATTCACCCGCGTCTTGCGAGGAAAGCGCACATCGAAGGTGAACACGTAGTAGTCCCGATACTTGCGATCGGTGTTCTGGTACATATAACCAAGTTCAAAGTCCGGTTTCCCTTCGCGTTTCGCAGACGCTAATTGCGCATCCTGCTTGCGAACGGAACTCGCATCGACCTGGATCTGAGGGTTGCTTTGCCGGACCATTGCAAGAAGTTCGGCGGAGGAGCGCTTCAGCGGGCTTTCGATCAAATCTTCCGTAACAATGTCCGGCGACGCTTGGTCCCGACTGAGCAAACCTTTGAGGTGTGCCTGCATCTGCTCCATCTGTTGATGGTTCATCGTGATCTCTTTCACGATCTTGGTTCGATTCACCTGGGCCTGCAGGACATCCTGCTGCATCCCCTGTCCGACCTGATAGTGCGCCGTTGCATCCTGAATGAGCTGGTCAAGCACGGCCTCATTTTGCCGCAGGATTCCGAGAGTCTGTTGCAGATAGGCCAGTTGGAGATAGTCGGCCTTTACCGCATCGGCGATGCTGGTTTTCGTGACTTCAACCTCGGCTTGCTTCGTGTCGGCGCTGCGCTCGGCTACCGCCCCGCGCGCCTGCAACTTTCCTGGATAGGGCAATTCCTGTGATGCTCCAACGCCGATATAAGCAAAGTCGCTGTTGGTGTATCCCGCGAACGGCTTCGGACTTCCCACACTCAACTGCTGGTAGGTAAATTTCGGGTCCGGCAATGTAGTCACCTGCGGTGCCATTTGCCGGGCCGCTCGTACGCCGTGATCGGCTGCGGAGATTTGTGGGTTGTTTGCCTTAGCCTCAGCGAGAAGCTGGGACAGGGGCGTGGGCGCGCTTACCACCGGCGTCTGCCCAGGGGCAGACAATGCAGTGGCCAGCACAAGCGTGGAGGTCAACAAAGAGACCACGTTCATACGGAAGCTCCAATCTCAAATGCAGTTCAAAGCATTCGCCAAGACACGCAGACAAACGTGCGCGCGCTCGGCAAAAGTAGAGTGCGAGAGTGGAGCTAACTAGATTCTTAGGATGGAAATTGTCGCAGGTGGGGACGTGGGAGGTGAGTAGTCGGGGTGTTCAACCCATCCGGTGACACCAGAGGTGGGATTCACCAGCTCGGAGGCAGCCAACCAGATAATAGGAACTACCACTGGATGAAACGCTACTACTTTTGTATCCAGCGCGTTATCGTGCACGCTCGGCGGAGTCTTTTGGCAGCAGCCATGCGATGCCGGCATCTCCATCTGCCCACATTGGTTCTTCATCATGCGGCAGCAGGCACGCTCTTGAGTGCTCATTTGCGCGTCGGGAATCATGCAGGCCATTGCTGGCGCCAGGCAGGTTACCAATAGCAGGACTAGTACACCGAATTGGCGAAAAGCACGCATTTCAGTTATTAGACTACGTCTCCCTGACGAACGGAGCAACAGTGATTCGGTGAGTACGCCAGTCTCTAATCTCCCTGACCGTGACCCATTCGCCTTTGAACCTGGGTAAAACCAACTACCTGAGTAGCGGATACTGCGATTATGACCGCTGTGAAGACAAAAACCCAGGGAAGGCGGCGCTTTTCGACCGGTTGATAAGCGATACCGTGAGCCGCTGTTAGCGCCAAAGCTGCGTAGGTCCATCTCTGGAGCGACTTCCAGCGACGAGTCCCCAGTGCGCGAAGTGAAATATCATTGGAGATCAGCAAGAGCATCAAGAAGAGCAGTGCAGCACCCAGTCCGACAAGGTTGGCGAAGCCGAATTGCGTATTTTGCAGTTTCAATGGATGTAGGCTCTTGAAAAAGTACATCCACATTCGTCCCCGAAGATGGACAGTCAAGCCAATTATTGTGTGCAGGATGGCGAGGATGCCCGTCCAAATACCTATATCCCGGCGCAGATCGAAGCTGACGGGGTTAGGCCGTCGTCGCAGGACATTCCACGGCCCAATCCATAGCGATACTGCAAGAAAGATCAGACCAGCATAGGCACTGGCCATGCTCAAGCGATGGCGAACGTCTGGCGGAGGCGTCGCAGCATACGCCACGCAGGTGAGCGCTATTGCTCCGGAAGCGAGAATCACATGGCGCTTGGATCGCCGCATCCAATAAGTAGCTCTAGACATGATCAAAGTTTAGCTGCCCACAGCCTTAGCGAGGTTCCCGATGACTGAGACTGAACTGAAGCTCATGGCTGCCGCCGTAATCATGGGATTCAGTGGCAATCCAAAAAAGGATACAGAGCACTCACCCCAAGCGGCACTCCAAGAGCGTTGTAGAAGAACGCGAAAGATGAGATTCTCACGAGCCGTAGCCTCTATGGGCCAACGATCATAGTGTTTCGCTGCTTGGCCACGAGATCGTCAACAGCAAAGCGGAGTCTTCGCGGGCTTCGATGTCGTGCGAGATCCCAGGTGCGAGCGTAAGTATTTGTCCAACGAGCAGCTGCTGCTGTTTGTCGTGTACGCGCAAGCTCAGAACACCCTGCAGAACATGGATTGTGGTCGTCCCATCCGTGTGATGTGCCTTCATCTCCGTCCTGGTGTTCAGAGCGATAAGAAGGACGCGAAGATCGTCTGCTTTGACGAGGAGCTTGGAATATAAGCCCGACTGCCAAGGCTTGTAGTGCGAGAAATGGAAGAGCTCTTCCTTTAGATCGTGCGTGACGCCGCAAAGAAGTTTGTTATCAACAAAACTATCGGATCCCATCGAGGTCGCTTCATGCTTCAAGAATGAATGAGTGAGTAAGTCCCTTCGGGACGGTCATAGTTTGATGCTTCGTAGTCTGAGTGCATTGGCGATTACGGAAACCGAGCTGAAGCTCATCGCCGCCGCCGCGATCATCGGGTTCAGCAGCAAGTGAAACACCGGATACAAAACTCCAGCTGCGAGCGGCACCCCGAGTGCGTTGTAGATGAAGGCAAAAAACAGATTCTGGCGGATGTTGCTCATGGTGCGCTGGCTCAACCGACGTGCCTTGACGATTCCGCGCAGGTCGCCCTTGACCAGTGTGATTCCGCCGGTTTCCATCGCCACATCTGTTCCCGTCCCCATGGCAATTCCTACCTGGGCCTGTGCCAGCGCCGGGGCATCATTCACTCCGTCTCCAGCCATCGCCACAGTAGCCCCTTGGGACTGGAGCTTCTTCACCACCTCGGCCTTCTTATCAGGCAGGACATCAGCCTCAAAGTCGATCCCCAACTTTTGGGCGACGGCGGCAGCAGTCGTGTGGTTGTCACCTGTAACCATGATGACCTTAATACCAGACTCTTTGAGTTCCCTGATCGCATCTCGCGCAGAGTCTTTGATAGGGTCAGCGACCGCGACAAGTCCGGCAAAGTGTCCGTCGGATGCGATAAACATGACCGTCTGGCCTTCCTTTTGGAGGCCCTCTGCCCGTTCCTTCAAAGATTCCACCTTCGCGCCGAGGTCCTGCATGAGAGAAGCATTGCCTATACTGAGGCGCTTACCCAGCAAGGTTCCATTGACGCCCTTACCCGTAATCGATTGAAAGTCTGCGACCGCGATCAATTCGATGTTCTTTTCTTTGGCTCCGGCGATGATGGCAGCCGCAAGTGGATGTTCGCTTGCTTTCTCTAGGCTGGCTACCGACTGCAGAAGTTGATTCTCGTCGAACCCTTCGGACGGAATGACCGCTGTGAGGCGCGGCTTGCCTTCGGTCAGAGTGCCGGTCTTGTCGACGACGAGGGTGTCTACCTTTTCAAAAATCTCAAGAGCCTCCGCGTTGCGGATGAGAATGCCCTCCCCCGCACCACGGCCCGTGCCGACCATGATGGACATCGGCGTTGCGAGTCCTAGGGCGCATGGACAGGCGATGATAAGCACAGCGACCGCATTCACGATGGCATGCGCGTAGTGTGGTTGAGGGCCAAAGATAGCCCACACCGC
This sequence comes from Tunturibacter gelidoferens, assembly GCF_040358255.1. NCBI lineage: Bacteria > Pseudomonadati > Acidobacteriota > Terriglobia > Terriglobales > Acidobacteriaceae > Tunturiibacter > Tunturiibacter gelidiferens. The sequence continues at coordinate 21,506 of NZ_CP132937.1, read as the reverse complement.
AAACGTGATCGCCGAAGAGACCAGAACTGCGGGAACGAAATAAGAAGCGACAGTATCCGCAAGTCGCTGAATCGGTGCTCGCGTCCTCTGCGCTTCGCTCACCATTTTTACGATCTGCGCCAGAAGCGTATCGGCTCCGACTCGCTCTGCTTTCATTACGAAGCTGCCGGTCGCGTTGATGGTTCCGCCGACCACCTTTGCATCGACAATTTTCTCGACTGGGATTGGTTCGCCGCTTACCATCGACTCGTCGACGGAACTGCGTCCTTCTGTCACAGAACCGTCTGTCGGCACCTTTTCGCCAGGGCGAACCCGGATGAGGTCTCCAACCTGAATCTCACTCAAAGCGACATCGGCTTCTTTTCCATCTGCCGAGATCCGGCGCGCTGTCTTCGGAGCAAGTCCGAGGAGGGCCTTGATGGCACTGCTTGTCTGGCTGCGGGCTTTCAACTCCAATACTTGACCGAGCAGAACAAGCACGGTGATGACCGCCGCCGCTTCAAAGTACAGTCCGAGGTTGCCGGACATATCGCGGAAGGTGGCAGGGAAGATGCCGGGCGCAACGACAGCGACGACACTGTAGAGGTAGGCCGAACCAGCGCCAATCGCGATCAACGTAAACATATTCGGGCTTCGGTGAACGACGGACTCCCAGCCTCGCTCGAAGAATGGCCAGCCTGCCCATAGGACCACTGGGGTCGCAATCGCGAACTCAAGCCATCCCAGCAGGCGCCCGGCCAGAAGATGCTGAAGCGGATGACCGGGCAAGATATCTGAAACCATGACGGCGAGCAGCGGCAGTGTAAGGGCGACGCTTATCCAGAAGCGTCTGGTCATATCGACCAGTTCGGGGTTGGTCTCATTGGCCACTACGTCGCGGGGTTCGAGGGCCATTCCACAAATGGGGCAGTTGCCCGGCCGATCTCGAACAATTTGCGGGTGCATGGGACAGGTATATTCTGTGCGCGGGGCTGGAGCGGTCGCCGTTGCAGGTTCGAGGGCCATGCCACACTTCGGGCAATTGCCCGGACCGGGTCGCTGCACGTCGGGGTGCATTGGACAGGTGTAGGCCGTTCTTTGCTCTTCTTTCTCTAGCACTTGCATAGGGGGGCCTCCTGCCTGCTGTGGAAGTTGTCTGGTTCAGCTCGAAACTTCATCGCGCAGCCTTGGCAGCAGAAATAAAACTTCGTTCCCTTGTGCTCCGCGGTTGCTGCGCTGGCAGGATCAACCTCCATGCCGCAGACCGGATCAGTTGCGAGCCGCTTCGACGGCTCAATTGTCATCCCACTAGCTGGATCTTTCATATCTTTGTTCTGTTTAGAGCAGCAGCACATATCGCCTCCTCGTTCCTGTACTGCTGCTGACGCAGGAGCAGGCACAGTCTTACAGTTGGCTTCGACGACAAGTGCAATCGAGACATTTGTGCTCGGCACAGGCACCGCACACCGTTGTCAGCATCTTTGCGACGGCTTTCCTCGCTCGGTGCAGGCGTACCGAAGCATTGTTGGCAGAAACCTGCTGAGACTGTGCAAAGGCCTGTACGGTGACACCACGGAGGTCAACTTGTTCAATCGCGGTGCGGTATTCGTTTTTGAGATCGTGAATCACATCTCCTATACAGGCACAAACCGTATTTGTAAGCTCCGGCTCATAACTCATAGGCGCTTCCACGGTGAAAGCTTCATAAGCTCTGGAACGTGCCCCGCCTCTCCGGTAGTGATCTGTGATCGCATTGCGAAGAATGCGATAGAACCACGCGACTGAGCTCTCAGCTTCGCGGATTTCGGAGCTATGTTCCATGGCCTTCAGGTACGCCGACTGCAGGATGTCTTCAGCAGCCGCCTTATCTTCTACGCGCGCAGATAGGAAGCCTAGAAACTTTGCGTGTTGCGTTGTAATGCGCTCCAACGAATCGGTTGATTGTTCCGGCATTCCTTTCACTTCATCGGTAGTCATATTGACTCCTTCCTGCGTCGGAAACCAACCGTCAGAGACGCTCTCGAAGAACATCTGTATTGCTTTGATGCGGCAATTGGTCTCGATCTCGGCAGGCCTGTGTCATTAGCCCTATAAGAGTTTAGCCACAGGCCACCGAGCAATCGCTTATTTCGGAGGAGTCGTTCCGTTGTCGTGATCCATCTTCATGCCGCCCATATCACCCGACATGCCGTTCATCTTCATTGCTCCCACCTTTACTTCAGCGGCGGTGAGTTGATCCCCCTTCTTCGTGGCGTGAATGACGATTTGGTCGCCAGCTTTGATGTCTTTCATGGCGATCACCTTGTCCATCCTGGTGTACTTTGTATCGGCTGTCGTAGCTATGGTCTGCGACTTTCCGTCCTTAGTGGTCACCGTGATTGAGTTGTCAGTGACGCTTGCAACGGTTCCCATGACATGTTCCATGCCATTGTGCGCGTAGGCGCTGCTTACCATGAGCACGATCGTGAAGAGAGTTGCGAGTACCTTTTTCATGTGTCTTCTCCGTGTATTAGTGATGGTGCATTGTGGTTGCCGGCGTAGCTGAATTAGCATCGCCCTTCAAAAAGTTCTCTTCGTCTTTCTCCTCCTGTATCTCATCGGGAGTCTTTGGATTGAGGTGCTGCATTTCTGTCTCTTCCTGTTCTGAAAGCTTCGGTAAGTGACGGATAAACGTGACAAGTTTCCATGTGTCTTGGTCATTGTCGACAGGTTCGCCGAAGGCTGGCATACCCGACATACGAATCCCGTATTGAATCGTGTAGTACAACTCACCGTCACTCATATTCTGCGTTTGGGCGAGTCGCATATCAGGCGGCTTTGGATAGAGGTTCCGTCCGATCGGGGTGTCACCGCCGCCGTTATTTGCGTGGCATTGCGCGCAATGATCCGCAAAGTGGGCGCGTGCATCGGCATATACTTCCGGCGAGGCGCTCACTGGATTGTTCATCCGGCGTGCTTTCGCGGGAATCGCCATATCGCGAGTTCTCTGCGCCACGAAAGCCTCGACTGTTGAAGGGCTGTCGCGAGTTGAAAAGCCACGACGGACCGTAACGGAAGCGTAAATGCAGACTACGACCAGCCCAACGAGGAGAGCGATCAGGGTTAGTTTCTTCGCCATTGATTATTACCTCGCTGTAGCGTTAGGGCTTTGGGTCGGTAGGGATGGAGTGGGGTTGTTCATGGTCGTGGTGGAATTCCACCACTGAGGGGGCTGGGTGCTGACAGTCCATCGGACAGCGTGTATCCCTGTATAGCCGTGGCGTTCATCCAGACAGTTTCCAGAGCCCGGATATAGTCCACCTGCAATTGAAAGAGCGTTCTCTGTGAGATCAAGACCTGGGGATAAGCCGCTGCCATATTTTCATAGCTTGTCTTGTACAGGTCATATGCCTTCTGTGCTCGCGGTAACATGCTCGTGCGATAACGTTCAGCACTGGTTCGCGCCATACCATAGTCACGGAAAATTGTGCTCATCTGCCTGCGGAGTTCAAGCTGTACCCGTTGAACTTCCTGTTGACTGCGTTCGATGTCAGCCTTCGCCCTTTCAACATTGCCCTGGTTGTGGTTGAAGATCGGCAGTTGCATCCCTATCTGAGCACCGCTCACAATTCCGACCCTATGTGTTGTTGGCTCCAGGGGTTCATTGTCCTGCGAGACGTTGGCGCTGATCTGCAGGTCGGGAATCGAAACCTTCTTTGCTTCAACAAGAGAAGCTTTCGCGCGTTCGGCGTCTTGCTGAGCGGATTTCACCTGCGGGCTTTCGCTCAAGAGTTTAGTCATCCACTCCTGCTCATTGAGCTGAGGAATGTCTTCGAGATTTCCTTCCAGCGGACTCATCGGAAGATCGGGATTGCCAACCACGGCACCTAAGGTGCGCCACACCGATTGTTGATCTTGTTGGGCGGATTCCAGGTCGAGCTTCGCTTGGTCACCTTCGACCTCAGACTGGAGAACGTCGGGACGGTCTGCCTGTCCCACGTTGCCCAACTGGTAGGAGGTCTGTACGGCATCGTTGGCTAGGATCAGCAATTGCCGCCGAAGGGAAACCAGCCGTTGTGCCGTGAGCGCTTCGTAATAAAGGGTTCGCACATCGGTCAAAACACGATAACGTTGTGAGTCGATACCGGTGAGAGCTAGAAGCCTATCCTGCTCCGCAGTCCGCCGCGCAGCGCCAAGTTTTCCGCCGAATACGATGGTCTGGTTTACGAAAGCGCCTTGTTTTCCCGAGTGATACGATCCACCACGAATTTCATCGCCGTAATATCCTGCGGTCGGATTTGGATATAGCCCAGCCTGTCTCTTCGCTCCCTCGGCCGCCCGCAAATTAGCGTTGGCTTGCGATATTGTTGGATTTCGACTGAGCGCCATCTGTTCCAGGTCGCTGAGTTTGAGGGTTGGACCTTGCATCTGAGACTTCATGCCCTGGTCGTCCATTTGCATATCAGGCATTTCTTTGTTCATCTTCATGTCCGGCATAGTCTGCATGTCGTGTGGTTGAGTTGCGGGAGGCTTTTGGTCCGCTGGCATTTGCATTCCAGGCATATTCTGCATGTCTGGTGATGATGGAGCTGGACTCTGCGCGAACGTCAGTGTGGGAATCAATAACGTGCTCGCCAGTAAGAGTTGACGTGTCTTATAGACCATTTTTGCCTCCCATCCCGGGCATGTTTTTCATTGTGTCTGGTGTCTGCTTTTTCTTGAGATCCAAGTAGCGGTCGTACTGATCGGGTGGCATGACGCGAATGAGCGTCATCATGCCGCCCATATACCCGCTCCATCCTTCGGGCAGACCGATGGTCTCCGGCTTCTCAACCATCTTGTCCATCGCCATTTGCGGTCCTTCCATATAGGCGTCTTGCGGAAATCCAGGAACTTTATTGGCGTTCGCGGGCAAGCCTTCCGGCGTCATTTGCATGCCTCCCATGTCAGGCTTCTGTTTCATTCCGGGCATGGGACTCTGAGGTCCGTTCGGAGTCGCATTTTCGGACGTATTGCCAACTCCCATGCCACGTCCCAAACTCGGACCGCGATCACCAGAAGTCGCATTTCCGGAGCCTGTCAGCATTCCCATTCCTGACTCCATGTCCTCGCCAGCCTGCATGCCCCGTGACCGCGTCAACTTACCGACGTTGGAGGACATCTGATTCATCATGTGGTGCGGCATATGGCAATGCAGCATCCACGACCCGGGATACTTTGCGTCAAACTCGATATCCTGCGCCTGTGCCACACCGACCAGCACCGTGTTTCGCCTCGGCCAGATATGCTCCGGCTGGCGCGCGCCTTCGTGCCCGGTAATCCAGAAGGTATTGCCGTGCAGATGGATCGGGTGATGATCCATGCCAAGATTGATCAGACGGACCCGCACGCGATCCCCTAGACGGACCACGATCGGAGTGATTGCTGGTGCAACCTTGCCATTGAAGGCCAGCCAGTTGTATTCCATGTTCATACTGTTCGGCACCGTGTTGTTCGGCAATACGGCATATTCCTGAAGAATGATGACGCTATCGCTTGCCACAGCCGGCGAATAAGCCTCTTTCGGATGCAGGATGAACGCGCCGATCATGCCGATCATTTCCTGCATTGCCATGTGCGAGTGATAGAAAAATGTTCCATTCTGATTGAGAGTGAACTCATACGTAAACTTCCCGCCGGGTTGAACCGGTAACTGTCCAATGCCAGGTACGCCGTCCATCGCTTCAGAGATTTCAAAGCCATGCCAATGGACTGCCGTTGCTTCGGGCAGATGATTTTCGAAGAGGATGCGCACTCTGTCGCCCTCGACTGCCTGAATGGTCGGTCCCGGAGCGGAGCCGTTATAGCCCCATAGGTCAATCACTTTGCCGGGCATGATTTCCTGCTTGACGGGTTCCGCAATCAACCGAAATACCTTGACCCCGTTGTCCATGGTGTACGGGAGATCCGCAACGTCGGGAGTATTGATCCGAACTGGATGTTCCGCAGACATTCCAGATTTGTGGGAATTGGCCATCGCGCGGTGGTCAACTCCAAATAACTCTGGTGCCGTAGTCAGCCCTGCCCCTAAGGCAAAAGCACTTTGAAGAAAATTGCGCCTGTTACTCATTGGAATCCTCGTAGAAAGCGGAGAGTTGAACGTGAATGACCAGTGACGGGCGTCTCAAAGCGCGCGCGATTGCACGGCCAAGACGTCCGAGGTCACACCGATAAGGCGGTTCTAAACGAGGAGGTAAATCAGATACGGAGGATTGTAGGCATTCGATGGACCTGCCACTGTACGCCTGCCGCAGCCCTATCGGGCGGGCGCGCGTTTACTATCGGGCAGCTAATCATTGGATGTGGAGCGGGAAGAGCGGAAATCGGAGAGAGAAGTTGATAGGGAATCGCTGGGCTGTTCGCTGAGGCGTGATCCAGCTTGCATTCGGAGCGTGAAAGAGGGCAAACACAATTGCCGTTTTCGCTCGATAAATGAGCGGTTTGCGTGCTCACTTGAGTTTGATCCGGCATTGAAGACATATCCATCGTCGGATCCATCGAAGAGGCAGCGGCCGTAGCTGCCACATCGGCATGTACACCGTGATGATGATGATATCCAGGCGCTGTCCCTAACTCACAGGACGTTTCGCAGGCAAGACCAAACGCGTTCACGGCGGTGAATACCAAGACCAAAGCAAGCGAGATCGCGGATCGAATCTTCATGCAACCTTTAGGTTAATGGTCAGCGTGTACAACAGTATGCCCAAACTACACATCAAACCGTAAGTAGCCTTCGTTAGATGATAATGGTTCCGCCGACGTTGTACAGTCTGTGCTCTTTCGCTCAGGCTTGGCATTCCGGCCCAAATACATTCTACGTCAAATGATCGCTGGCCTGGCGGTCTCCCCGCGTTCGCCTCGCTACACGAGGTTCCACATGTCCATCCGTATTAAGTACGCTTCGAACGCCGTGAGCGTGATGGCTGTCCTGGCCGTCTTTTCCGGACTTGCGTTGAACGCAATCCGCTCTGATGGGCAAATGCCGTTCCTCTCCTCGCAGTCTCCATCTCAAAGAGATGCCTCTCAGCAAGCGCAGGGGAAACAGGAAACATGGACCGGAGAGATCACAACGGCCATGTGCAAAGGAACGCGCAGTTCCATGGGACATGACTGCATCCTCAACTGCGTCAAGGCCGGCGAGAAGCTTGTGCTGCTTACAAAGGGACGCGTAGAGGACATCAGCAATCAGGACTTCAGCGACCTCAAAGAACATGCTGGACATCATGTGAAACTAACCGGCTATCTCGCACCGGATGGGAAATCCATCACGGTCACCAGAATCGAGATGACTAATACGGCAAGCAGTTCTCATCCGTAACGTCTCTAGGCCTCTGACTGATGAGGAAGAAGTGCCCGCAGTTGCCGTGACGGGCGTCACAGACTTTGTCGTTCTTCACCCTTAAACTTGGCGACACTAACGTTTAGCCAACCGCGTCATGAAGCGAGGAAACATATGTACATTACTACTCACTATGCAAAGAACATTGCGAATGCAATCGCGAACCTCGCACTCTACTCCGCACTTGCGCTCAGCCCCCTCGCTGCTGTCGGGCAAATGCCGATGCCATCCGCCCAGCCCGCTCCAGCTCAGACACGAGCGGACGCGGCGGTTCAACCCCAAGATACGCAAGCCCAGATTACGCAGCTAAAGCAACAGGTAGCCCAACTTCAGGTCGCGCTGCAGCAAAGCAGAGTGAAGAAGACCAACCCGTCGAAGAGCACTATGAATTCGGCGAACCCAGCAATGGGAAAGGGAGATGACTCAGGTGAAATGGGCGGCATCTCTTCAGGTGCTGCAACGCCGCCGATGGCTCCCATGAAAGATGACAGCGGAGAGATGAGCGCTATGGCGCCCACTGGAGGTGCGATGAAGAGCGGGGATGCAAAGCCTATGCGCGGCTCGGGATGCTGCGGTATGAGCATGGGCAAACCAATGCCCAAGGCAGGTGGAATGGCAGGCGACAAGATGGGTGGCATGTCCGGCGGCAGCATGCCATCGAAAAACGCTAAAGACATGTCTGGAGCGACGACTACAGAAGCCTCCCCTCTCCTTCACGTGGGAGCTAAAGACTTCTTTCTCGATCACGCCAAGCATCTCAACTTGACGCCCGACCAGAAGATGAGCCTGGAAATGATTAAGTCGAGCGCTCTGAAGCATCAGTCAACTACGGAAATGCAAGTCGCTCAAGCGCAGCAGGAGCTGTGGCAACTTACTAGCGCGGAACAGCCCGTGTCGGCACAGATCGACGGGAAGGTGTGGGAGATCGCAAAGCTGAATGCGGATGAACAGATAGCGTTCATTCATTCCGTCTCCGCGAGTTCGGCGGTGCTAACGGCAGATCAACAGGCCGAAGCGATCAAGTCAATGTCTTCGCCGATGAATCCGAAGAGCAAGATGCAAAAGTCCGCTGAAACCGCACCGATGAAGATGGAGTAAGAAACGGTTTTCGTCTTCTCAGCTTCAAATTGTTAGGAGGAATGATGAAGATCTTTAGTTTGGTATTTCCGGGTTTGTTGATGGTCGTCCTCGCTGGCTGCAATACCAAGAGTTCGCCCGTGGAGTCGCAGTCGGCCAAGAGCACCCCAGGGGGCGGCGCGGTCTCTGCGGCAACAGATGCCACTGTCAATTCCGACGTGAAGGCCAAGCTTGCAGCGGACGAGACAGTCGGTCCGATGGCGCTCGACGCCCAAACGCAAAACAAGGTTGTAACGTTGACCGGAACTGTAGACTCTCAAGCAACTAAAGATAAAGCTATGATGGTGGCCCGCCAAGTCAACGGTGTATCGAGCGTTGTTGACCAGATGACGGTCGGACCAGCTGGGTGCTGTAACCACAAAGCCCATCCCATGCCGGGCCACGGAGACGGCATGGGAATGCAGCCTAGCCCCTCGCACTGAAGCTAGAGACTATTCTTTTAGCTCACAATTCAGATCCGAATGTGAGGAAGGTGGGTTGAATGGCCGCGCTCATTGCTCCGCGATCCGTACTTGTTGGGCTTTTATTCCTCTGCGTTGCGAACCAACCCGCATCGGGACAGATGTCAGCGGCAGAACACGCAAGCCACCATCAAGCGCCACCGGTCGCTGATCCAAACGCGCAACCTACGTCGGGCATGACTGCCAATCCAGCGCAAAGCGCACAACCGGCATCGGCAATGCCCAACAATTCGGTTCCTGTCGTCAATAGCCCCACCACACCGCTGAGTGCTGTGCCTCCAGCAGTTGTAGGAGGGATGGCGATGGGTCCTGCGGAGATGGTCAAGATGATGCAGCCTGCCTGTTGTGGGGCCGCGACTAACAATCCCTTGTTCCCAGCACTGATGGCGCTGCCGCCTCTGTCTCCGCCCGAACGCGCGCGGGTTGAACAGCTAGCACGCGACCGCATGACGCAGGGCACCGATATATTAGCCAAAGGTCTCGATCAACTCGCAAATTCGACCGCTGCAAATGACTATCCCGCGATGCAGTCGGCCTCCGCTCACATGCGAGAAGGCATGGATTCGTTTCAGAGCGGCCTAGCTGCCGAACGTGCCTTGCAGGAAAACCAGAACCCGCAGGTCGTCGCCTTGCGCTGGTTTCGCGGAGAACTCAATTTGCCCGATCAAGACGGTTTACAGCCCGGCCTATCGCCGTTCCACTGGTTCATCATGATCGCGCTGACGGCCTTTGCGGTCGCGATGATCTGGATGTATTTCAATAAAATGCGCAGAGCAGCGGCACTTTTCGGGAGGTTCGACCCTGACAACAGGCCGCCATCGGACGGATCGTCCAACCCGCCCGGAGGGACACCGCCGTCTTCTGGACCGAAAGGGCCTGCTCCCCCTGCGTCACTGCCTGCCGAGCCGAACTCGCCTGTCACGCCCGCGACCTCAACACCTAACGCAGCGGCTACATCGCCCGAGAAGTCATCCCCCGGTTCCATTCCGGGTGGAGAACACCCAAGTACAGGGAATAGGTTGCCAGCCCCGCCTGCGACAGGAGAGTCCCCGGTCTCGACCGCCAGACCGCCGGTCGTTTTGGGAGCGACCTTGGCATCAGCAGTCACTGCGAACTGGCGAGGGCAGCTTCGCGTAGGAAGCATTGTCATGGAGACGCCAACCGTGAAGACCTTCCGGTTGCTGCCTTCGTCCGACGACCGCTTCCTCCCTTTTACGTTCGTACCGGGTCAGTTCCTCAACGTCGCCTTCTGGATCGGGGGTGCGAAGATGAACCGCTCGTACTCCATCTCTTCTTCACCGAATGAGCGCGAATTCGTCGACCTCACCATTCGTCGCGAACCACGGGGCGCGGTTTCCCGTCACATAGATGACCTTCTCAAGGTGGGGGACCTGATCGAATCAGGAGGCCCTGTCGGAAAGTTCACCTTTACCGGAAAGGAAGCTGACAGCATCGTTCTTCTATCTGGTGGCGTGGGTATCACGCCAATGATGAGCATCTCTCGTTACCTTACGGAGCGCTCATGGCCTGGAGACATCTTTTTTATTTATAGCTGTCGTACCCCGGCCGATTTCATTTTCGCGGACAAAATACCCGTGCTCCAGCGCCTCAACCCGAAGTTGCACGTCACGGTCACAATGTCCAAGCCGGACGGGACAGACTGGAAGGGGGCGCGCGGCCGCATCACGAAGGAATGGCTCACGCAGTTGGTTCCCGATCTTGCCTCGCGGAGATGTCACCTGTGCGGGCCGCCAGCGATGATGGACTCGGTCAAGGCCATATTTGCTGAGCTTGGGATTCCTTCGGATCACCTGAAGACGGAGACATTCGGTGCAGTCAAGCCTATCCCGGCGATCGCGGGGACCACCGCCAAACCGACTGCTCCTGCGACAGGCCCTTTGGTCACGTTTTCGAAGAACAGCAAGTCGGCCAAAGTTCGGATGGATCTCAAGGTAGGCGATAGCCCACCCAGGCAGAGCATTCTGGAACTCTCGGAAGAACTCGGCATCGGGATCGAATTCTCTTGCCGTGTCGGAACGTGCGGCATCTGCAAGGTTAAGATGACCTCAGGGGACGTCGACATGGAAGTCCAGGACGCTCTTGATGCCAACGACAAAGCCACGAACATTATTCTCGCCTGCCAAGCAAAGCCCAAAAGCGATGTCGCGGTGGCGGCTTAGCCATGAAGGAGCGCGAGCGTATTGTCGTCAGCGGAACAGCCTGCGTCTTACTTGTGACCTGGCTCGGTTTTCTCTTCCATCGCTCACCGCGCTTCGCAGGAAGCGAAGCAGGCGTTGCCTTCGGAATAGCGGGTGCCGTACTCATGCTCGTCCCGCTCGCATACCCCATCGTTAAGCGAATTCCTTTTATCCATAATCGAATCACGCAGCATGTTTCAATGCAGACCTTACTTGCCGCCCATGTTTACTCGGGCATCTTCGGTCCCGTCCTGGCGATCATTCACACCGGTCACAAGTTCGACAGTTTGCTTGGAATCTGGCTGACGGCGGTGATGCTGCTCGTCGTCGTGAGTGGGTTTGTGGTTCGTTATCTGCTCACCTACGTCAACCAAGATATTCAAGACAAATTGCTTCTTCTACAGACGGCCAGAGGTGACCTTGATAGTGCCTGGGGAGTGCTCGAAAACTCTCCAGCCGAGTTGAAAGGTCTTCCGAGAGAACCGGTCATGGCGGCGGGCCTCGCGTCGGTAGGTATTAGGCTGTCATTCAGCGGCCCAGCGGGTGAAGTAATCCGCACTGCAGAAAGCGTGGCCGACCTGGAGTACGCAATCCGCACGGACGATCTATTCAAACTCTGGTTCAGCCGGTCTCTGAAGCTGCACATCGTCCTCTCTGTCCTGCTCTACCTCTTGCTTGCACTGCATATCGTCTCCGGAATCCACTTCGGCTTGCGGTGGCTCGCATGAGCAAACTCATCACGATCCTCATCACTCTCTCGGTGGTTGCGGTTCTATATGTGACGTTTGGGCCACATGCTGCAACCAACAAGCTGGGTTGGGAGCGGTGGGTAGAGCCGGGAAAACTTTCCAGTGGACATGCTTCGCTGGAGAATAACTGCGCTGCATGTCACACTTCTTCGTCTGGAGTGTCTGCGACGAAGTGCATTCTCTGTCATGCTAACGACACTGAGTTGCTGCAACGTCAGCCCACTGCATTTCACGCCAACGTAGGGGCTTGCAGCTCGTGTCACATCGAACACCAAGGGCTTGCGGCCCGGGCTGCGACGATGGATCATGAGGCCTTCAGCACGATCAGCCTAAAGCAGCTGCGGCGCGGAGCCTCCGGCGATCTGGAAGCTGAACACAAGCTGAAAGTATGGCTGGGCGTGCTTACACAACCCGGTCATAAGAGTTCGGTCTATCCCCTGGCAGGCGCGAAGGAAGCGTCTCTCAACTGCGCTTCCTGTCATTCCAACCAAGATCCTCACTTTGCCTACTTCGGTACTGACTGCGTTCAGTGCCACGCCACGACCGAATGGACTGTAGCCGGATATCAACACCCTTCGCCGCGTTCGACACTGTGTAACGAGTGTCATAAGCCGCCGCCAAGCCATCTTATGGGTCACTTCACCATGATGGATCAGGGGGTGACAGGGCAGAAAGATGCCAAACTAAGCGAATGTTTTAAGTGTCACCAAACAAACTCGTGGAACGACATCAAGGGCGTGGGCTGGTTCAAGATGCATTGAGAAAGAGAGAAGCAACGCATCTAGGAGGAATAAATGAGACCCAACAACCGCAGATTCGCATGGAACTTTGGCACTATAGCGGTCATCATCTTCGGTCTGCTTTTCATGACCTTCGCATCTGGACAGACAGGGACAAACACGACGCCCCCTGCTATCCACAAGAAACTCTCACACAGGGAAATCAAGAGTCTGATCGCAACCGCCAAGACGCGCGAGGATCATTTGAGGATCGCTGACTACTACCGCGGAGAAGCAACCCATCTACGCAAAGAGGCAGCAGAGCATGAGGATCTCGCCACCGCTTACGCAAATGGCACGATCTGGGTACCATCGAAACTTGGACTATTGCAACACTGCAAAGAGTTCGCTCAAAGCTTTGCACGGGCGGCAGAGGAAGCCGATGCATTGGCGTCCGACCATCAGACGATAGCAAACCAAATCAAGCAATAGCCAAGCATGGAAGAAACATGCAAGCCGGTTAGAGCGCCATGCGCTCCCCATTTTGATGATGCGATTCCGATGTTTTGAGACACTGAGCGTATAAGTCGCATATTCGAACGGTGCTGCGAGATGATCTACCGCGAAACCAATACTTCAAGCAACAAATTATCTCCGTTCCGCACTAGAAGCTTTTTCGCTGCCCGAGTCAACGTAATCGTCCCCCCAGCGGACTGCAATGAAGTTCCCTCATCAAAACCATACAGGCCCGTCGCCGTGGTGGAGAAGACCCCCATCGCGTGAGGAAACGAAGGTTCGCCTTTGATAGTCGACGTGGCTGGCAGACTATACACTCCGTAGTAATCCGCGTACCCGACCTTCCGCATTCTTTCATCACAAACATTTCCAACCCAACCCGATCTGGATACCTCATCTCCTCCCACCTGCCTGGTAGTCCAGCTTGCCTCACTTGCGTTTCCGCGGTCGGGGCCGCCCGTGGCAGGTAGAAATGTATCGTCTACATCTGTAAAGTTGGCGATTGCAACAGCCTTCGTTCTCACCGGAATGCTCTGCCTTCCGTAACGCAACAAGGTGAATTGAATGGTTAGTGCCGATGATTGTGAGGTGGTCCCATCGCCCGCAATTGATGTGACGACCTCGCCGTACAACGCAGCACCCCGCTTGAGATAAAGGTGTTCCCCCACGGGCACTCGCTGCGTCGTCTTCGCAACGAACTTGCTTCCGGCTGATACTTTGCCGGCACGGAGCGTCCTCGTCAATTGCACTGGCAAAGTAACACCGGCCGGCAAGGGCTGCAAAGGCTCCGACTTTAAAAGGGGAACGCTTCGTTGCGCATTCCCGGACGCACATCCAAACAATACGAGGATTGTTAGCAGAAGCCCTCGTCTGAGAATGGGGTCTAAAACTGCTTTTCTAGAGACATTGTTCCTCATAGATATATCTCCGCAACTGAAAACTAAGTTGCAGGTATTGATTGTCAGCGTTCGAGCAATTCGATGCCTCCATAAACAAGGTGAGTCTTGGCCGTTGCTCCTCAAATAAGGAGCGTCTTGACCAGTTATTCGACGGCCTATATGCAAGCCAATAGAATCAAGACGAAACTCTCATGATCATCTTTGGATTCTTAGCTCTTGCGGTATATCTCACACCTCTTCGACTCACTTGGAATGAGCTGTTTTCTTAGGGTTGTTCTCGGACAGAGGCTCCGGCACGGAACCCAAGGAGTCTAGACCTCAGACTCCAAGAGTCTTCGCTGAGTCTTGCGAGCGTATCGAGAAGCTCTTTTGACTGAATCCGATGGCTCACAGCCTCATCGTAAAGATAGTCTTCCAGCGCCGCCCGTGCGTTTCCCAAGATGAGGATGCGCGCAGAGGGCCACTGCCTCCTGACGAACTCAGCGGCGGCGCGAAGAGCCAGTTCTCCCAAGCTGTCATTCAGAACTGCAAGACGGAATCCTATTTCGCTGCGCAAACCAAAGATTTCGCGATAGCTGCTGGCTGGGCAACGGTGTAGTTGAATCTGAATAGCAGCAAAGACCGAGCCGCAAGCACCTCCGAATCTGGTTCAACCAAAAGTACCCTTAGGCGCGCGAACTTATCGGCAGAATTGTTCGGACTAGTAGGATTCACGGAGTTCATGACGCCACCATTCTGATCGAGCTCAAATCGTGAGGGAGGCCTTCTATGAGGAAAAGGTCCCGGTCTGTGTGTAGCGCGCCTACCTCTTTCAGCAAGGAGGGTCCGAATCCGTCCGGGCTGCAAATGTAGATCTTGCTGTCACCCGGTACCCAAGGGATACATTTTTCCAACTCGCGTAGCGTAATGCCCACCCGTTGCGGCGACGTGTCGCCCTTTTCTTTGACTGCTTGAGAATCCTGAAGTCGGAACAGAACCTGATGCGAATCCCATTCATACAAGTCAGCAAACTGCTTTCTGTCCACGAAGTGAAGGTGGGGGGTCTTGGAGCGATCCCTGCCATCCACCTTAGTGTCTTTCGTGTTGTTGGCATTCCTCGTTGCGCAGTAAGAACCAAAGAGCGCAGTGACTATCGAGAGCGTCAGTAATATTCCTAGAAAGTTCATTGGGTCTCTCCGGAGATCGCTCGAGATAACTCGAGATTTCCTTTCGGAACCGGATGCGGAAAGCAGTCCGGCTCTGGCCAGCAACTATGCCCAAATACCGGGCAAGAGGGCTAAGCAAAGGAAGGGGATGGAGGCGGCCGGAAGAACAAGAATGCGTAATGATGGCGGAGCAGAAAGCCAGCCCGAGCAAAGCCTCTCTGGTGGTTATGTCGCAAGTCAGCGGACGCAGATTGGAACGTCAAGAAAAATAGTAGAGCCGCGGCCGTCTCGATTGCATTCGCCCTTATCGACCGCTTTCGTTGAGGCAGGATTGCCTTAGCGGAACTATCGCCAACGGACAGCTTAGTCATCGCCAGCAATACTACGGGGGATGCAGGTTCGTAGAGAGATAACTTCGCATGGAGACCGAGTGCAACCACCGTGAACGCAAGCAACACAATAGGAAGTTGTGTCCAGCATTGAATGAATTCCCCGGCGAGTTTCCTAAACTGAGCGTCCATTGGAACACTCCCACACGAAACTCAAAAATTGTAAAAGAAACGAAGGCTTTAAGCAGTTCAATTTAGTTCATCTAGGAGAAGAGCCGACGCGAAATGCGCTCACCGCGAAAGTTATTGCAAATCACAAAAAACGAGAAATATGCACCCCCACGACAAAGGGGATAGGTTCGTACAAAACTAACCGGTGTTTAGAAGCGGGAACTGGCGGCAAAGGGGCAATCGAGGGACGCAGGTCATGGTTGATAGGTTGAACCAGAAGCAACCGTTATAACAGGGCACTTGGCTCTAACGATGATGGGAAATACCCCAGAAGTCCGGTTTTGCATGCCGAGATGCGTGTTTCTCCTGAGCCCTAGAACCAGCAAGTCGATCTCTCGTTCACTGACGTGATTCAGAATCTCGGTATACGGTTGTCCCACACTGACGAAAGTATGCGGCTCGCAAACCTGTCCCGCGTTATGCGGCATGATTGCGTCGACCGCCCCGTAAAAGTGCTCCTGAAGCCGACGAAGTTGCTCAGGATGATCGATCTCCCGAGAGCGGACGACATTCAGCACATCGAGTTCAGCGGCGAATGCGTCGGCCAGCGCCACGGCGACCGGGGCCGCATGAGCCGCTTCGGCAGTGCAGTCGGTAGCATAGAGGATTCGCCGAATATTAAGAGCTCCCGCTCGAAGGATGTTCACGTTCGGACCCACCGTGAGTGCCGGTCCACTGGAATGACGCAGGATTCCTTCGGCGGTCGAACCTAGAACGAAGCGATCGATCGATCCGCCGCCATGTGTGCCCAATACGATCAGCGCAGGGCTTCTACGTTGCGCTAGTACAGGAATTACTTTGCGCGGATCGCCATCAACAAGAACATATTCCGTTGTTCCTTTGCCTGAATCGAGTATCTCCGCCGTCAGTGCCAGTTCATGTTTAAGAGTGGTTCTTTGTTGGCTCGCAAGCGGTTTCTCGGCTTCCACTTCGAGTGCCGCTTGGACTAGAGTGAAGGCGTGGGCTATCACGAGACCGGTGCCGAAATGGACAGAAACGGCTGAAGCGTACAAGCCTGCGTTCTGCGATGCAGGTGAGAAATCCGTTGCAAAAATGATGGAGTCAAGCCGGATCGCCGAACTCTTGCCGATAGTGGGCATTAGCGCCCTCCTTGAATCAAGCTATAGATCAAAATCACAAGTACGGATGAACTGATGACGATGTAGAGATGGTCCTTCTGGCGCGCGAAGCCCACGATACAAAATGCAACTCGTGCCACGGGTGTTGCAATGAGAAATAAAAGCCCGAGTTGGATGACACTGTTGGCATCAAGATGCACTGCACCGCGCAGCACTCCGGCGACACCTTGAAGCGAAGTACTCTCCGCGAGAAAATGGTTGTATTTAGGCGCAGACCTCAAGGGGTGTTGTAGATAGAGGACACCACCGAGAGATACGAGAACAGCCGAAAAGATGGCTCCAAACCGAAGCAGCTTGCCGATGGCGAGGTCCATTTGCTTGTCCGTGAATACCTGCATTCATATCCTCCCTGTCACACCGCTGAAGATCATTTCCAGTCCCAAGACGAGGATGACGAGACAAAAAGTTACTTTTAGGGTCGCTACGTGCGCCCTGACCAAGAGCTTTGAGCCAAGGAGCGATCCGACAAGCACGCCAAGCATTACCGGCATCGCAATACCGGCGTCGATGTATCCTTTGGCGAGATAGATACCCGCGCTTGCGGCAGCCGTCACCCCGATCATGAAGTTGCTCGTGGTGGTCGAGATCTTGAAGGGAAGGCCCATCGTCTGGTCCATTGCCAGGACCTTGACCGCACCTGACCCTATCCCAAGCAGACCAGAGAGTGTCCCTGCGCCAAACATGATGCCAAAGCCCAGAGGGACGCGCCGGGCACTGTATCGCTCCGGCTTCGACAACGAGGAATAGGTCCCGCAGAGCTTGAGTCTGACCGCCAGGGGATCCCTTCTCGTCATCTGCACGTCCTGGAACCGGCCGCGATAAGATGCATAAGCCGAGTAAAGCAGCACAATGCCGAAGACGACTGCGATCGAGTGACTAGATATCCTTGCGGTAAGATACGCTCCGAGGAGAGCGCCAAGGGTTGTCGCTATCTCCAGGAACATTCCGATGCGTATGTTCGATAATCCCTCGCTAACATAGGCCGCCGCCGCACCTGAGGATGTGGCGATCACCGAGATGAGCGACGCACCGATGGCGTATCGGAGATCAACCTTGAACAGGAGAACCAAAACGGGCACGATGACGACTCCGCCACCCAGTCCAGTGAGCGCACCGAGGAGGCCTGCAAGCAGGGAAGCTCCAAAGAGCAACGCAGTGAACAGAAGGACACTCATGTCGACTTACCGACCGCCTTCGCGGCTCTTCTGGTCTTGTTCTTCGCTGACGGGCTTACGAGCCGCAGCAACCCGATCAGGTCCTGAAGCGGACCTTCCCTGACGGGACCACCGAGCAGCGCGAAGCTGAGTTGCCTTCTGATTGGCCCATTTTCAAGGGAGACGATCTTGATGCTGTCGGCCAGTTTGGCCTTATCAAGCGCCATCACAGGAACAAAACCGATACCGAGACCCGCCTCAACCGCTGAGATAATTGCCTCCGTCGAATTCATATCGACATTCGTGTGCAGTTGTTGGCTGAGAACCCCATTTTTCTCCAGGTATTCTTCGACGAATCGACGCATTCCCGAACCCGATTCCCGCAAAAGAATCGGCTCCTGCACAATTTCCGCCGCACGGAGAGTCGTCTTCTTTGCCCATCGATGAGAGGGAGGAAGAATCAGACTGAGTTCGTCCTCCGAAAACGCCTCAATCTTGAGATCGGGTCGATGCCCAGGAGCTTCGATCAGACCGATTGATACCTGATGCGTCGCCAAAGCACTTAGAATCTCGGTAGTGCTTCCGCTCACGACGTGGATGCGCAGCTTAGGCCAGTCGCGTACAAGCATTGGCAGCAGCTTGGGTAAAAGATAGACACCGATGGTGTGAGAAGCTCCGATATTCAACTCAACGCCTTCTTGCACTCCAAACGGAGCGAGGGCTGCTAAGGCATCGCATGTCAGGGTTTCAATCTGACGCACGTAGGGGAGAAGAGTCGTACCGGCGGGAGTCAGTGTTGCGTTCCGCCCCACTCGATCGAAGAGTGCGATACCGAGACCTTCTTCCAGACTCCGCACTTGGGATGTGACAGCAGGTTGAGAAAGATGCAGTTCCTCGGCGGCTTTGCTGAAGTTGAGTGTGTCGGCAACAACGCGAAATACATGTAGTTTGAAGTTTTCAATCATGGCTGCACTCCCGTCTGGAAGCGAATTGTTGAGATCGCGAAGTTGTATTGGGATCGCGCGTTGGCGTTGCCGATGGCCGCTTCTGTCTGTTGCAGTTCAGCTTGGCTCAATTCGACAATCGAGCTTAGTCCAAGGTCATACCTCGTCTTTGCCAGATCTAGCGCTGTGTTGGCCTGCTTGAGCAGTTCAGTCGTCACTGTCACGCGTTGCACGGCGGTATTGGCATTGAGCCATGCGGCTCGGACATCACTCACAACCTGATTTCGGAGCGCGCGCGTCTGTTCCGAGGCTGATTGTGCCTGAAGGGCAGCTTCGGAGGCTTGTGCCGTCAACCGGAATCCACTGAAGATTGGAATGCTTACGTTGCCGCCCACCGCACCATACCAGTCGGTAGTGAAGTATTGAGAAGAGCCGGCAGGAGTGCCGCCCACGACTCCAAGAGCACTGATGGTCGGAAGCAACTGCTCATGCTGCGCCTTGCTGAACTTCTGTGCGGCCTGTTCATTGAACTTTAACGATTGAAGATCGGGTCGATTTTGAATCGCGTCTGCGATCAGGACATCGGGGTCTGGGGGAAGGGAAGGCAGAGGGCCAGCATCATCAACAAGCTGAAAGTTCATCTGTTTGTCGTAGCCCAGCACGGCGCTCAGAACTGCCTTTGCCGAGTCGAGATCGTTCTGTGCGTTGAGCTGCAGCAGCATTGCTTGGGACAGATTGACCTGAGCGAAGCTCAGATCCAGATCCGACCTCAACTTGGATGACGTGAGAGCACTTACCTGATCGGTAAGAGTCTGCCGCGCGGAGACGGTCTGAGTTGCAACCTTCAAAGTCTCCTGAGCTTCGATGACCGCGTAGAAGACTTGATCAGTCGCAAGATCAATATCTTCTCGGCTCGCTTCGGCATCGGCTAGGCGTGCCCTCTCTTGTAACTTGGCCGCAGCGACGAGATTCGGCGTGCGCCCAAAGTCCGTTATCAGCTGACTGACCTGAACACCCATCCCGGCATGGACAAGAAGTCGCGAGGCCGTAAGAGAACCGCTGGAGATTCTGCTTCCATCGTTCGCCTCGACTGCGGTAAGGTTTCCGTTCATATTGGGAAGTTCATCTGCTCGACGTTCCCGAACCGCCTGATGCTGAACTCTGGCGATCAATTGGCTGATGTGAATGCGCGGGTTGTTCGCCAATGCGATCTTTTCAGCTTCTGGACGCGTAAGGAGAGTTGGAGTTCCTTCTGTCGCTGCAGCCACCGGCGACGCACCGGTTGGTGCCGACTGAGCGGATGCGACGAGAAGCAATTGCGCATCTGGGGCATTTGGCAGAGTGGGCGGCGGACTCTGTGCAAGCGTCCGGAGACCGATCCAAACGATTGGAAGAAATGCAATGCTGATCTTATGATTCGCTCTCATGGCTAAGCCTCACCTTCCGCTGTTGAGTGCTCTTCTTTCCGATGAATGAGCAAGTACGCTGTTGGAACTAAAAAGACGGTGACAAGACCCGATACTGTCAGGCCTCCAAGGATGGCGCGGGCCAGCGGTGCATACTGCTCGCTGCCGGGTTCAAGCGCAAGAGCCATTGGAATAAGCCCCAGAATCGTGGCCATGGTGGTCATCAGAATCGGCCGCAGCCGTACTTTGCAGGCTTCCGTCAAAGCTTGTTTCAAAGCCATTCCCTCGTGTCGGAGAGTTCCAACGAATTCCACAATCAGGATGCTGTCTGAGACAGCAATACCCGTCATCATGACGACACCCATCAGGGACATCACATTCAAGGTGGTTCCCGTGAGCAACAGAAAGATCAGCACTCCTGACAGGCCAGGGGGCACTGCCAGCAGGATGACGAACGGATCCGAAAGAGATGCAAACTGCGCCATTAAGATGAGGTAGACCAAGACCACCGCCAGGATGAGCCCGATACCAAAGCTGTGGAAAGACTGTTCCATGTCTCGAATAGAACCTCGTACCTTGACAGTGACCCCATTCGGTTTTTGGATCTGCCCGACGATGGTTTCTACCTGCTCATTCACCCGGCTGAGATCTTCCTTCTTCGGCATGACGTAGATATCGAACTCGCGGCGTAGTTGATAGTGGTCCACTTCTGTTGGTGTATTGATCTGCTTGATGTCGGCGCCCGATTGCAGCGGCGTCGTATTCAAGCCATTTGGCGATCGGAGGGGGATCTGCTTGAAGTCGGTCATGGTTTTGATCTGTGACTCGGGGTACTGCACGGTCAACATATAGCTGTTACCCGTCTTTGGATCGACCCAGAAACTCGGGGCGATCATGCCGTCCGAGGTGAGTGCAGTGATTACATTGTCAACAATGTTTCTGGGCGAAATCCCTAGAAGTCCGGCCTGAACGCGGCTGATATTCAGCTCCAAACCCGGATAGTTGAGATCTTGAGGAATAAGAACATCGTTGACCGAGTTGAGTTTCTTTAGTTTCGCGGCTGTGGCCTGCGCAATCTCGTAGGCCTGCTGTAGGTCATTACCTCCGATCTGAATATCGATCGGAGCAGGCTTCCTTGATTCA